>JAYWIB010000519.1:0-8115 GCA_043789265.1 Chitinophagaceae bacterium | reverse complement strand
GGGGCTGGCAGCGTTCTGCTCTAATGGGCATAAGCAAAAAAATAGGTATGAAAACCAAATGGTTTAAAAGCACCAAGCTATCGTTGCTGTATGATTTTTTGGCGGAGAGGCATGTGCCAGTGGGGCAGCAGTGGATATTTAGGGTGGGATATGGGTTGTAATCGATTAATTTTAAAATACTCCTTTAAAACGATAAAATGAATATTAAAAAAACACTTACATTATTATGCATATGCGTTTTGGCATACGTATCAAATGCACAGATTCAAACAGAAATCAATGCTTCTGTTCAAAATAGAGGAGTTATTGGTGCAACACCTTTGGCATCTGCTTTTGGAATTTATGGACAAGTGCCAGTCAGTCATTATACAGGCACACCAGAAATTAAAATACCGCTGCATGCCATAAGTTATAAGGATTTAAGTATCGATATGTCACTGATGTATCATCAGGCTATTGGTAACAAGCCGGATCTGTTTCCAGGGTATTTTGGTAATGGATGGATAGTTACCTTAGGTGGTGTTATTACAAGAATTTCTAAAGCTACAAGACCGTATGAGCGTGGAAACCTTGCTACTCCAATTGAACTTAATTATAATCCTACTGCCAAGGTCGATTGGAGTACAAACGCTACTCTTACAAAATACTTGACAAACAAAACTGATTTCTATGATCCAAATGGTACTCGCTATGATGAATTTACTTACAACTTTGGACCCTTCTCAGGAAAATTTTGTACTGATCACACCGATACGCAACGTATAAGAACAGCACAGGGGGAAGAGTTTAAAATACAAATTGAAACTAAGCAAATCGAAAAATTTATTATGCATAGTGAACCGCAAGGACCTTTATTATATTTGCAAGGTTGGGGTGTATATGACAGCACATTTTCCTTACCAGATTTTCCTTACAAATTTATTTTCACAGACAGCAAAGGGATTAAGTATACTTTCGGAGGAGTTAATGATGCAATTGACCTTGTAAGACCTGGATATACAAGTCAGCAAAACAATAATGACAACGTTTTAGGTGTCAGCTATAACATTTTGCCAAGCAGTTGGTATTTAGTTTCAATTGAGTCTCCTAACGGTTATTCCATCAGGCTTACTTATAAACGGGATAAATTTTATATTACTAGTGAAACTAGTCATGCAGGAAAATGGATTAATATAAATAACCTAAGCGGATATTTTTCGCCACCGCCTACGGCCTTAGTGGTAAAAAGTACAATGTTTAATCCTTGTTACATTGATAAAATTATCACCCCCATCGATTCCACAAAATTTTATTGGAGTGAAGCGGACTTGCAGTTGGGCTATACATTTACACCACCAAACCCACCTAGAAATAATGTTCCACCTGATATTTCAATACCATTGCACCATGCGTATTATTTTCACCGATACCCTGATGTACATTATACATATATAAACAATAGGTTTCCGAATAAGCTAGATAGTTTTACATCATTTACAACAACAGGAAATAAAATTAAAACTGTAGAATTTGGTTATACAAATAATATCACTACAAGATTAAAATTGCTAAATGTAAAAATTAAAGGCAAAACCAGTGAAACAACTGGAATAGCAGAATATAAATTTCAATATAACAGCCTGCCCTTGCCCCCTTATTTATCTTTAAAAGTTGATAAGTATGGATTCTACAACGGTCGCAATTTTTTAGCCTACATACCGGTTGATTTCCAAAAGGATGGTAACCCTACGCCATACTGGGATCTCTTTTTCGTCAATCCTTCAACTGTTCAAAGAAATGCCTATGTCCTGTCACGTGAGCCGGACACCAATTTTACAAAAGCAGAGATACTTGAAAAAGTAACTTACCCGACTGGCGGTTATACTACATATGAGTATGAAAATAATAGGTTTGGCCGCTATGTGGATTCATGGCCTGCAGCAATAGTTGAGAACCCAGCAGGAGCAGATTCATTAATCGGGGGGCTTCGTATAAAAAAATTATGCAGTTATAATTATTTAAATGATAAGGTTTTAGAAAAAAATTATTACTATCGGAAAAATTACGCTGCTGGCGGAACTGGCTCCAGTGGCGTATTAAATTACAAACCTCGTTTTTATCAATCATTTGAAGGGACGACTAATCACCCCTTAAGTATGCCGGGTGGAGTTCCCACAACCGGCATCCTAAAATACCACGAATGGGGAACAAATCCTATAAATCAGCAAAATATAAACGAACCCAACTTCATTAATTACTCAGAGGTTGCGGAAGTAAATACGGACGGGGGTTATACTGTTTTCAAGTATAAGAATCATGATAATGGATATTTGGATAAGCCATCGGTCAATTTTGCAAGTGACAATATAAATGTTGGCGGATTTTGGAAAGATGATGATGAAAACAGCCTTGCACTCGAACGTGGGCAAGTCCTTTCCCAAACTGTTTATAACAATGCAAACGAAAGAAAACTATCAGTGGAAAACGAATACAATGATGATCCGGCAAGATTTGATAAAAACATAAGGGTAGTAAAAATGCTGCCCAATCCATTGTTTTCCGCTGATTACACATCTATCAGATGCGATGCCTATTTCTATTACCGGTATTATCCGTTTTTAAAGAAGAAAACCACCAAACAATTTGAAGGGACAGATTCAATCACTACGGTTGCAACCTATAACTATGACACTTACTACCGATTGCTGAAATATCAAACAACTACAAATGGCGTGGGAAAGACAGATACATCCACGTATTCTTATCCTCACAACTATATTGGCATACCTGTCTATGATTCTTTACTAAAAAGGCATAGTGTGAGTCCGGTTGTAGAAACAAATTTCCTCCGGGATACGGTGGCAGCAGCAAAACTGGTAAACAACTTTCAAATATGGACAATTGGAACAAAAAAATTATTCCTGCCCGTGAGTACACAAGCAAAAATATTATCAGGGCCTTTGGAAACACGACACCAAATAAATAAATATGACAGTATTGGAAATCTCCTTGAACAGCAAAAGATAGAAGATGTGAAAGAAGTTTATCTCTGGGGGTATAAGGGACAATATCCGGTGGCAAAAATAACAGGCAGTGATTATGCAACAGTAAGCATCATCATCAATCAAACTGTTTTAAGCAATCCGGCAACAACAGATGCCGCCATGCGGAAAGAATTAAATAAATTAAGGTCTGCAACAGCATTGGCAAAAGCTTTCATCATAACCTACACCTATGCGCCGCTTATTGGAATAACCAGCGAAACTGACGCAAATGGCAGAATTATCTTTTACCAATATGATAATTTTAATCGACTTGTTTTAATTCGTGACGAGGATTATAATATTCTTAAAAAAATTTGCTACAACTATAACGGGCAAACTGAAGACTGCAATATTTACGGAAATATTTACGGCAATGTTCCAAAAAGCCAGAGTTTTGTAAAACCTTGTCTTTTCTGTACTGCTGCGCCTCCCGTAACCTATACGGTTCCGGCTGGTGTTTACTTTTCCACTACACAAGGTGGTGCTGATTCGCTGGCACAGGCTGAAATAAATGCAAGTGGTCAGGCTTATGCCAATCAATATGATAGCTGTTCTGCTATACCTGCAAATAATGTAAATCGTCATTCTAGTGCATTTGGAAATATCAGCATTAAAAATACAGTAACTAATATTATATACAATTACACTATTACTCCTGGCTTTGGGACTTTAGGCCAGGTGCCCTGCGGCACTTATAATGTTACTATAACGGTGCAGAATCCAAGCCCTCAGCGCACGTATTATCTTAATATAAATGGGTTTTCGCAACAAATTAATACAGGTATATTCCCCCCCTCCAACATTAAGGCAAATTTTTATTCTATTTCAATAACAAGCCCATCATTAGTTTATATTCTTTAAATAAATTGAAAATTTTATGAAAATCATTATGCTTTTTATTGTACTCTGCAGCAACCAGTTAATGGCTCAGATTAACTTGTGGGATATACAGCTTCAGGCATTAGATGGAAGAACCATTAATATGCAGGACTTTAAAGGTAAAAAAATAGTAGTTGCAACCGTCAGCGCCCAAAAACTAAAAGACGGTATCCTTACATTTTTAGATTCCATTCAGGCGGCTTATCCTTCAGCAGTTGTAATTGCTGTACCTGCTGCCGATTATGGGGGCAGCCTTACTACAGATACGATTATGAATGATGTTAAAAATATGGGATTGATAAAAAGTGTGGTTACACTCCCGGCTTTGGTAAAAAAAGAAAATGGTATTAACCAGAATTTACTGGCGGCCTGGCTAACCTATCCCGAAAATAACCGGCATTTTGATGCAGATGTATCCGCAGATTACCAGGTATTTATTATCAGTGAATCAGGGGTATTATATGCCGAATTGCAGGAAAACATTAGTTTTCAAACTATTACCCCGCTAATAAACCAGGCAGATATAAAAGAGTAATACCAGAAAAAAGGAAAAAGTTGTTTATAAATAAACTAATAACAGCATAAAATATTGGCTATGCATGATTTTTATTTAATAAAACGAATAGTAGTTTTCATCTTGTTAAAGACAACAGCAGCCGTTAATTGTTATTGCCAGCCGGCAACTGCCCCCGCTGCTTACACAGCAGCTATTTCGCTTAACTATGTACGCACCTGGGATGCCACTGCCCCCCAAACAGATCCAGCCTTATTGCTTACGGCTTCATTAAGGGAGGTAAAACAAACTACTCAATATTTTGATGGATTAGGCCGACCCGTGCAAACAGTAGTAAGGCAAGGTTCATTAATCACAGGTGGCGCAGCCACAGATATGGTAAGCAGCAATCTGTATGATGCTTTGGGCAGGGAGCAATATAAATACCTTCCTTTTGCAGCTAATAGTACAGGTGGCAATACTTCAATAGCTGATGGCAATTTTAAACTAAATCCTTTTCAGCAAGACAGTGTATTTAACAAGGCGAAGTTTGCCGGCGAAACTTATTACTACACACAAACGGTTTTTGAGGCCAGCCCGTTAAGCAGGCCGATGCAAAGTTTTGCACCCGGCAACAGTTGGGTGGGCAGCAAAGGCACAGGTACAGAAAGGGCAGTAAGCAACCAATATTTATTAAACACTGCTGCAGACAGTGTACGAATATGGACTATTGCCGCCGCCACAAGCAGCCTGCCAACAAGCTCCGCATTTTATGCAGCAAACCTGCTGTACGAAAATGTAATCATTGATGAAAATGGTAAAAAACTAGTTGAGTATAAAGATAGAGAAGGAAAAGTGATATTAAAAAAAGTACAATTGAGTAATACACCCAGTACCGCACATGCAGGCTGGCTGTGTACCTATTATATTTATGACATCATTAATAACCTGCGCTTTGTGATACAACCACGGGCCACAGAATTTATATGGAGCAACTGGACAGTAACCACCGCCATTGCAAATGAGTTGTGCTTTCGCTATGAATATGATACAAGAAACCGAATGATTATAAAAGATATACCCGGCGCAGGCGAAACATGGATGGTGTATGATGCAAGAGACAGGATGGTAATGACGCAGGACAGCAATCTGAGGGCGCAGGGCAAATGGATAGTAACTGAGTACGACACCCTTAACCGCCCCCTGCGTACTAACCTGTGGACAAACAGCAGCAACCGAAGCATTCACCAAACCGCAGCCTATAACAGTATTATCTACCCAACCATTAGCGGCACTAATGAATTGCTGAGTGAAACCTACTATGATAATTACAGTTGGGTGGCAGGCAGCGGCACCACCCTTACTAACCTGCTGGACAGTACCAATACAAAAAACAGCAATTACTTTAACACCACTTACAATACCAGCCCGGTTTACGCACAGCCTGTAACTGCAAGTTACCTAATAAAGGGTATGCCCACCGGCAGCAAGGTAAAAGTGCTGGGCACCGCCAGCCAATATTTGTACAGCCTAAGTTTTTACGATGATAAAGGCAGGGTGATACAAATACAAAGTATAAACGTAACAGTTGGAAAAGACATAAGCACCATGCAGTACGACTGGAGTGGCAAAGCAATAAGAAATTATGTGCAGCATACTAAGAGGGGTACTCTGCCACAGAATTATAGCTTGGTAACCAAAATGGATTACGACGATGCAGGCAGGCTGCTTACGGTAAAGAAAACATTTTATGGAGACGTAGAAAAAACAATTACGAGCAACAGCTATGATGAATTAGGACAGCTTAAAAACAAAATACTTGGAAACAATATTGACAGCCTGAAATATGATTATAACATACGGGGATGGCTGCTCGGGGTAAACAGGAGTTACCTGTCTTATAAAGGGCAGGGTGCAGCCAATAAGTTTGGTTTTGAATTAGTGTATGATAAACAAAACAGCTTTACCGGGCAAAATTATACAGCAACACAACAATACAATGGCAACATAACAGGCATAGCCTGGAAAAACGATGGCGATGATGTAAGAAGGATATACAACTTTGCTTATGATAACGTTAACCGATTGATGAAGGCTGACTTTAAACAGCAAAACCCAACCAACTATACCTGGAGCAATACATTAATGGATTACAGCATTAAAATGGGAGATGGAACAAACGCAACAAGTGCCTATGATGCCAATGGCAATATTTTAAAGATGGTGCAGTATGGTTGGAAGCTGGGTGTGGCACCAACTGTACCGATAGATAACCTTACCTACAATTATATAGCCAATAGTAATAAGCTGCTGCAGGTTACAGATACCAATAATGATATCAGCAGCAAGCTGGGAGATTTTAAATACGACCCAGCCACCAAAACAAGTACAGATTACAGTTATGATTGCAATGGAAATTTAAGCCTTGATAATAATAAAAAAATAAGCAGCATTGCCTACAATTATTTAAACCTGCCCAACAGCATAACGGTAGCCGCTAAGGGAACAATTGCATATACTTATGATGCCACAGGAAAAAAACTAAAGAAAATAACAACAGAAGATGCAAAAGTTACAACCACACTTTATCTTGATGCTTTCAATTATGTAAATGATAGTTTGCAATTTGTAAGCCACGAGGAAGGAAGAATAAGGCCACATACAATTGGCAATGTTGCTAACGGTGTTGCTTATGACTACATGCTACGGGATCACCTTGGAAATATTCGCATGTTGCTAACTGACCAGTTAGATACATCCTTTTATCCTGCTGCCTCATTAGAAACAGCCACGCTCGGTTCAGATACCACTTACTACAGCAATATCACCAATACAAGGGTAACCCCACTGCCAGTTGGTTATCCTGCCAGTACCCCTGCAGGCAATGCTTATGCGGCAAAACTAAGTAGCACCACAGGGGGTAATAAAATAGGCCCGGGTATCACACTAAAAGTAATGGCTGGTGATAAATTTAATGTAACTGTCAATAGCTTTTGGAACAGTGCAGCTACAGCGCAGGCTCCGGTAAACCCTTTGGCAGATTTAATCAACGCCCTGGCAAACGGCATTGCTGGTGCCGGTGGTGGAAAAGCAGCAGCAACCCAATTGCAAAGCACAGCGGTATTATCTCCGGGGGCAACTAATTTTTTAAACAGCCAGTCGCCACCAGCATCTAAACCAAAAGCATATTTAAACTGGGTATTGTTTGATGAGCAGTTTAATATAGCAAGAGACAGTGCAGGAAATATAATGGCCAGCGGTTACAGCAATGCTGTGCCAGTGGGAAATTCAGGAACGCTTACACCTTTAATTTTTTCAAATCAATTAATTAATAAGAGTGGCTATCTTTATATCTATGTTAGTAACGAAACGCCTAACATAGATGTGTTCTTTGACCAGTTGCAGGTAACGCATATTCGTGGGCCGATTATGGAGACCAATGAATTTTATCCATTTGGGTTGACGATGAGTGGTATCTCTTCTAAGAGTGCAGGCTCTCTTACAAATAGATACAAATACAACGGCAAGGAATTAAATAATCAGGAATTTTCTGACGGTTCAGGTTTGGAGCTTTACGACTACGGAGCAAGAATGTATGACCAACAAATAGGAAGATGGGGAACTGTTGACCCGCTGACACACGAAACACCTTTTGAAAGTCCCTATTCTGCGATGGGTAATAATCCGATTTTAAATATAGACCCAGATGGGCAATCGTGG
>JAYWIB010000518.1:0-2298 GCA_043789265.1 Chitinophagaceae bacterium | reverse complement strand
ACCTGGATGCACCTGTAATGCGCTGTGGCAGCCTTGATACACCCATTCCCTTTAATATGGATCTGGAAAAAAATTTTATGGCCTACAGCCGGCTGGGCGAATATGCAAATAAGCTGATGGGATATTAAAAAAATGAGTACCCCTGCCTGTAGCCGGATACCCACATTTAATAACTAAAATAACTTTACAAACTTGTTGCTGCCTATATGAGCAATAAATCTATAAAGTTATTTTTTGATAAATTTTATCACGTTGATCCCTGAGAGGCTGGTAAAGCGTGCTTATTTTTTACGCATCAAAGTTTGGCCACTTTGTCTTCTTTACCTTTTCCCTTGCAGCATTTTTTTCCACTTTTGGAACACGACTTAGATGACTTGCATTTTTTTCCATGATCTGCAAATGCAGCACCGGTAAATAAGAAGGCGGCTGTAGCTAATAAAAATACTTTTTTCATATTGTTGTTATTTTTTTGTGTGAAATTATTAAACGTAAATGTAGGTGCTTAATTGTAAAATTTTTTTGACGCTTCTGTTAAAGTTTTACAAAGTGCCAATCACCGTAACACCACCCTTCACTACCTGGTTTATCTGCACATTTAATGCAGTGCCAATGGGTAACAGCAAATCTACCCGGCTGCCAAATTTAATGAAGCCCATTTCATCTGTTTGCTTTACCTGCTGCCCCACTTCCAGGTAGTTTACAATGCGCTTGGCCAGTGCGCCGGCAATTTGCTTTACCAGTATTTCCTTTTCATCTTTTTTTACAACTATCGAATGCCGTTCATTTTCGGTAGATGATTTTGGATGCCAGGCCACCAGGTATTTACCTTTGTGGTATTTGTTATACACTACTTCGCCGCTTACCGGCATTCTGTTTACATGCACATTGGCAGGGCTCATAAATATCGAAACCTGCAGGCGCTTTGTTTTAAAATATTCCGGGTCCACCGTTTCTTCTATTACTACCACTTTTCCATCTGCTGGTGCAATGATGGCATTGTCCTGAATGGTAAACTCCCTGTTGGGTATGCGGAAAAAAGAAACTAAAAAAAGAAATAAAAACAATGTAACTGTAAACAACACCCAGCCGGCGGCAGGGTAAGAAGCGCTTACAAAATAAAAATACGAATAGTTGATGGCCCCAAAAACCAGCAGGCCGATGGCAATACTTTTATATCCTTCCCGGTGAATAGTCATGCAACAGTTTTAGACGGCAAATGTACGGGGAAGAAATAATATTGGAATGATTAGGGAAAAGGAGTGATAGCTTGTTTTTTTGAAGTAACTATCTTTCAAAAAAATATTACCCCACCAATTTTATAAACAACCATACAAAAGGCGAGGCCACCAGCAATGAATCGAACCTGTCTAAAAAGCCGCCGTGGCCGGGCATAAACGAGCCACTATCTTTTACGCCGGCCATCCGTTTTAATTTACTTTCCAGCAGGTCGCCTGCAGTACCAAATATGGCGCAGATGACAGCGATGACTGACCAGTTGTAAAATTTATCTGTAATAAAATAACCAACCAGCGAAACCACCATTACACAAAGCACTGCACCGCCTGCCGTACCTTCCCATGTTTTTTTTGGAGAAATTTTATTAAAAGGTGTTTTACCAATCAGCGAACCCACTATGTATGCCATGGTATCATTTACCCAGATAGATAAAATGATTATCAATGGTTCTATATACCCTCCGTCAAAAAAAACAGTGCCGCCTTTGTAAACAATGTTATCAAACCTCAAATCAATGAGCATAGCCACAGGCATGGTAATGTAAATAAGGCCCCATGCACAATAGGGCATATAACGGGCGCCATAAATTTTTTTCATCAATTGCACAAACTCATACCAGCAGCCCATATGAATGAGGGTAAACAGCAGCACAAAACTCCAGCGGTTCCACAGCAATCCGGCTAGCATTACCAGTACAAAAATTACAGCGGTAAGTGAACGTGTTTTTAATGTATCAATATTTAATGCCATCGTTTATATTTACTGTGAGGCTTCTGTATGGCTGTTTGCTGTATCCTGTTCAAATGGATTGCTGCTTAAGCGGTAGTCCGGCATCAGCACTTCTTCTCCGGGCCGGTCAATATCCTTACGGGTTAATTTTTCGAAATAAATAAACAGGCCAATGGCTGAGGCAAGGCCTGCAGTGGCAAGGTACCAGGGAAAGTGTTCCTCCATTTTTGATGGGTCAATGTTTTGTCCCGGCTTTGCAGTAAGATACAGCATGGTGGCCGCCACTGCATTGTTTAAAAAATGTGCCAGTATATTCAGCCAAATATTACCCGT
>JAYWIB010000517.1:0-2303 GCA_043789265.1 Chitinophagaceae bacterium | reverse complement strand
AAGCTACTCAAGCTTAGAAGATGGCCAGTTATTTTTATAAAAATACGCTACCTGCGTTTCATGAATTTGAATAAACTTTTGAACACCGCCGAAAAAATCAAGCACCTCCGCGACTTGCACATAATATCCATCGCCATTTATAGTATCATGATAAGAACTGTGAGGATATTGTTTGAAATCACTAACCAGCTTGTGCTTTTGTGCATTGGCATTGGTATACACAATCGCCTGGTGCAGATAAGCGTCATCGTATATCCATAAACGTTTGAATGGCTTTTGAAAAAGTCCGCCCTTGCGGGAATATTTGTTATTGATGTAATTGGCGAACGATGCAAAAAAGCTGTTCAGCTGGCGCTCAATCAAACTGTCTAAAAGTGCAGGGTTGCTTTTATCATTAATCCACGCCTGCATTGCTTTTGTTTTATCGGCATAGGCAAGCAGGCCAATGAAATTTTCTATAGCTGCTTCTGATTTTACTTTACACACATGATGGGTATGATTGCTTAATAAGCAATAGCTCCAGGTATCTAAAAAATCTCCGGCAAATTTTTTAAAGCGATCAAGAAATACCTTGTAATCGTACAGGTCGTAAAATAATTGCAGACCATCTATGCTTTTGCATACAATGTGATAAAAAGCATCCGCATGGAAGGGTGCTTTCAGGTGAAGGGGAGTGGGCATAAACTTTTATTTATGTCATTTTTCATTCCCCCCGGTTTCCCGGTGAGTCACCCCCAAAGGGTGACTAACCGGGAAACCGGGGAAACCGGGGAACCGAATTAATGCGCTGCCAACCAGTTGGCCCCTTCGCCTATTTCTGCATTGGCGGGTACGCCATTGGGCAGTACCAGTGCCGACTGCATGCATTGAAGAATGATGGGCTTTATAATTTCCACTTCATCTGCATGTGCATCAAAAAGCAATTCATCATGTACCTGCAGCAGCATTTTCGATTTGAAATTATTTTCTTTAAATGCCGCATGTACTTTTATCATTGCCAGTTTTATCATGTCGGCAGCACTGCCCTGTATAGGAGAGTTGATGGCATTGCGCTCTGCAAAACCTCTTACTGTAAAGTTGCCTGAGTTAATATCTTTTAGCCAGCGCTTGCGGCCCATCAATGTTTGCACATAGCCGGTTTCTTTTGCAAAGTTGATGGTTTGGTCCATGTACTTCTGTATGTTGGGAAACTGCTTTTTATAATTATCAATAATTTCTTTTGCTTCCGAACGGGCTATGCCTAAATTTTCAGCAAGGCCAAATGCGCCCTGCCCGTAAATGATCCCAAAGTTTACACTTTTGGCTTTGTAACGCATTTCTTTGGTTACATCCTTTTCTTCTACATTAAAAACTTTGGCAGCAGTGGCGGTATGTATGTCTTTGCCGGTTTTAAAAGCAGCACACATATTTTCATCACCACTTATTGCAGCAACTATGCGTAGTTCAATTTGAGAATAATCGGCTGAAACAAGTACATAGTTTTCATTGCGTGGTACAAAGGCTTTTCTTATCTCCCGCCCACGCTCTGTTCTTACAGGAATATTTTGCAGGTTAGGATTAATGCTGCTCAGCCTGCCTGTAACGGCCACCGCTTGTGCATACGACGTGTGCACCCTGCCCGTTTTTTTGTTGATGAGTAATGGCAGTGCATCTACATAAGTGCTTTTAAGTTTGGTAAGCTCTCTAAAGGCTAAAATATCATCGCAAATTTTATGTTGTACTGCCAACTTTGCCAATACATCTTCTCCGGTGGCATACTGACCCGTCTTTGTTTTTTTTGCTCTCGGGTCCAACTGTAATTTATCAAACAATACTTCTCCCAACTGCTTGGGGCTTGCCAGGTTAAAGCGTAGGCCTGCCTGCAGGTATACACTTTCCTCACTTTGCCGGGCTTCTTTTTCCAGCACAGTGCTATAGTCCTTTAAGAAATTTTCATCAATGCGTATGCCTTCAAACTCCATATCCGTCAGTACTTTTACCAATGGATTTTCTACTTCGTAAAAAACTTTTTCTACTGATTTTATTTTTAATTGAGGAAGAAAAATGTTTTTAAGCTGCAGGGTAATGTCAGCATCTTCGGCTGCATATGCTGTTATTTTTTCAAGCTCCACATCCCTCATATTGCCCTGGCCTTTGCCTTTTTTTCCAATCAGTTCTGTGATAGATACAGGCTGGTATCCTAAATATTTTGCACTCATCATATCCATGCTGCGCTTGCCTTCCGGTTCTATTACATAATGTGCCAGCATGGTATCAAAAATATTTCCCTTTAATTCAAAACCATACCACTTAAGCATCAGCAT
>JAYWIB010000516.1:0-2312 GCA_043789265.1 Chitinophagaceae bacterium | reverse complement strand
TGCAAAGCTGCCAATGTTTACAGGGCTTGCAAAGCTGCCATTGGCATCGGATAACTGGGCAGTAAAAATATTATTGGAACCATAAGGCGTGTTTACTGAAAATGGAATGGTGATGGCTGCACCGCTGCAGGTGCTGGCCGGGAGCGTACCTACTGTTATATATATTGCGGCAGCAGGTTCTACTTTAAAGCTGCCATTGCTTACAAGGCTCCATTTGCCATTGGCATTTAGTGCTCTTACATACACAATGTGATTGCCTATAGACACATTGCTCATGTCTATAGAAAAAGAAAGATTGCTGATATCGGCAGCAGGATTTACGGTAATTTTTTTACCACTGCCAAAGCCGGGATCCGTATCTACAAAATATTCAAGTGATACAATATTGCTTAGAGGGCCTGAAGCATTTAGCTGTTCTTTATAAAAAATTCTGGTGTTTGTCTGGCTCCATTTTCCATTGGCATCCCTGTACCGGGTGCTAATATGGTGAAAGCCTACCTGAAGGGAAGTAATGTCGGCAGTAAAATTAATGTTGCTTAAATTAACACCGCTGCCGGTATTAATTGTTTTGCCAGCACCAAAGCCGGGATCATTGTCAATAAAATATTCTCCTGCCACAATGTTGGGTAATGCATTGCCGGTATTGCCTGAATTTTCTTTGTAAAAATTACGCACATTGCTCATGCTCCACCTGCCATTGGCATCCCTGAATCGTACATACAAATTATGAAAGCCAGCAGGCAGCGCTGTAATGTCGAATGTAAAATTTACATTGGTTAAATTACTGCCCGGCACAGCAATGGGAATATTGGTGCCGCTGCCAAAGCCCGGGTCGGTATCAATAAAGTATTCTCCTTTGGTAATATTGGGTAAAGCATTGCTGTTGCCGATAATACTTTCTTTATAAAAATTACGTACACTGCACACACTCCATTTGCCATTGGCATCCCTGAAGCGTACAAACAAATTGTGAAATCCGGTGGTAAGTAAAGTGATGTCGAATGTAAAACTAACCCCGGTTAAATTGGTGCCTGCACTCAATGCAATGGGCTTGCCGCTGCCAAAGCCGGGGTCGGTATCTATAAAATATTCTCCTGCGGTAATATTGGGCAGGGTGCTATTGGCTGCTGTAATATTCTCTTTATAAAAAGTGCGTACGGGTGTTAATGACCAGCCTCCTTTTTTTATTATTCTGCCATCTTCCACCACCTGGTAAGGTGTTACCAGCGAACGTACATACAGGTTATGAAAACCCGGAGTAAGCCCGTTGATGTTGAATTGAAAATTGGCTGTAATATTTTGTTGCCCCTGCGCAATGGACACACTGGTAGCAGCACCAAAGCCCGGGTCGGCATCTACAAAATATTCTACTCTTGCTACATTTTGTGCGGGGGCAGTAAAGCAGACAGTGGATACAAGCAGGAAGAGGGCAAGCTGCTTTTTTATAAAGAGCGGAAACTTATCCATAACAGTAGTGGTATTATTATGCTACGCAGATTGTTGGTACAGCAAAAAAGGCTTGTGGTTTTTGATAAACCAGCCCCTTTCTCTTTACTGCATTTTTTTAAAAAACTTAATTGTTCGATTTTACTTTTACCTGCACATCAATGGGGTCGCTGTTGCTGCCCACTGGCTGGTTGGCAAAAAAGTAAATGGATGGAATAGCAGGCAGCCCGGATAATACATACCCGGTAGCCCCACCAAACATACCGCAGTCCACCGGGTTCTGCACCGTGCTGCCATAGCCTGCGGCAATAGCCGGTGAGCCAGCTTTTAATTTCCATGAACCATCGTAAGAACCGGTGCCTTCAAATACGGTGGTAATATCAATATTTTGCTTGTTGCCGTCGGCGCTGCCAAACTGTGTGGCGCTGCCAATATTGTTACTGATTAAATTGCCGGAACCACCTATAAAACCAGTGTACATAATATTGTTGGTGATGTTGCTGTTGTAAGCAGTTAGAGTACCACGGCGGATAATATTATTTTTTATAATGGCAACTGTGTTAGGATTAAGATTAATGCAATTGCCCGTGGTAGCCTCACCAGCGTAGGCATAAAATGCCAGAAAATTATTTGAAATTAGTATGCCCGTAGAGCCAGCATTGTTTTCAATGATCAATGCATAATTCTGTGTAATAAATATATTGCTTGCACCATTGTTGATGTATACAATACCAACACCCCAGTCGGGTATTGCTCCATTAAAGCTGGCAAAATGATTTCGCCGAACTACGATGTTGCTTGCATAAATGGTTACACCACTCCCATTAAATGACAATCCTTCTACAGAGCTGCCATCAGCGCCAGTA
>JAYWIB010000515.1:0-2314 GCA_043789265.1 Chitinophagaceae bacterium | reverse complement strand
ACAGCCGTGCAAGAATGCTGCCGCCTGCAAAAATCAGCGGCACCACACTGGAAAAAACCATCATTGCCGAAGGCTCCATCATCAGCGCCAGCCGCATAGAAAACAGCGTGATAGGCATACGCAGCCGGATTGGCCACGGCACCACCATTGTAAGCTGCTATATAATGGGCAACGATTATTATGAAACATTACTGGAGATAGAACATGTGGCGGATAAAGGCATTCCTAAAATTGGCATTGGCGAAAGATGCTATTTTAAAAATACCATTGTAGATAAAAACTGCCGCATTGGAAACGATGTACGCATCAATGGCGGTCATCACCTGGAAAATTCTGATCATTCTTTGTATACTGTAAAAGATGGAATAGTAGTGCTGAAAAAAGGAGCCATACTGCCTGATGGGTTTGTAATTTGATAAATATAAACAGCCCTGCTGTATACTGCTGTATTGATATAAGCGTACTTTGTACACAACTTTTCTTAATTATAAACGATTGCTATGGCTACAGGAAATATCCCTTCCATAAAACCCGGCGGCCTTGTGCCAAAACCTAAATTATCGCTTGCACAGATATTTACCATGAGTTTTGGATTTCTGGGAATACAGTTTGGGTTTGCATTGCAAAATGGAAATACCAGCCGCATCCTCCGCTCCTTTGGTGCAGATGTGGATCAACTGCCCATGTTCTGGATAGTAGCGCCGCTGGTAGGTATGATTGTGCAGCCAATTATCGGCCATTATTCTGATAAAACATGGAACAGGGTGGGCCGCAGAAAGCCTTATTTTTTAACCGGCGCATTGCTGTCTTCCACCGCACTTATTTTTTTACCCAACTCCGGGGGAATGGCGGGTATCATCCCGGCTCTGTGGATTGGTGCCGGTATGGTAATGGTAATGGATGCATCGTTTAATATAGCGATGGAACCGTTCCGTGCGCTGGTGGCGGATAACCTGCCCGATTCGCAAAGCACGCTGGGCTTTAGCATACAAACTTTTTTAATCGGGCTGGGTGCTGTAGTGGGTTCAGCATTGCCGGACATACTTGCCAAAAGCGGTGTAAGTATGGTGGCCGCAGCAGATGGCATTGCACCCAATATTAAATATGCTTTTTACATTGGCGCTGCTGTATTTGTAGCTGCCATACTTGTCACCATTTTTTTCAGTAAGGAATATCCGCCGGAAGAGTATCAGAAATACCACGGCAAGCCCGATGCAAAAACAGAAAAATCAGGGCTGTCAGAAATTTTTACTGATTTTAAAAATATGCCCAAAACGATGAAGCAATTGGGGCTGGTGCAGTTCTTTAGCTGGTTTGCATTGTTTACCATGTGGGTGTTTACTGCAGATGCTGTGGCCACGCATGTGTATGGCCTTACCGGCGATTATGCAAAGTCGGTGGCGTACAATGAGGCTGGTAATAAAGTAGGGTCGGCATTTGGCGTGTACAATTTTGTTGCAATGATTTATGCATTGTTTTTACCCGTGATAGCAAGGTACCTCGGCAGAAAACTAACACATGCCATCTCTTTGATAGCCGGAGGTTTTGGATTACTCTCCATTTATTTTGTAAAAGATCCTGCCATGCTCAATTACTGTATGATAGGTGTGGGGCTTGCCTGGGCAAGTATTCTGGCAATGCCGTATGTAATTCTTTCCGGCGCCATCCCTCCCGGCAAGCTCGGTATTTACATGGGTATTTTTAATTTCTTTATCACACTTCCTCAAATTATAAATGGATTGTTTGGTGGCGCCATTGTAAAACATATTTATGGCGGCAAACCCATTTATGCCATCGTACTGGCCGGTTTCTTTTTATTGTGCGGTGCTGTAAGTGTATTGTTTGTAGTGGATGAAGGTGCCAAAAAAATTAAGCAGGACAGGCTGATAAATATCGGTAAGGATGAACACCTGATGTCCTGATTTTTCTTCCAATAAAAAAAATAATTTTAAGATTAACGTATTACCATGAAAAGAATTTTCTTCTTTCTTTGTGCATTGCTGCACACAGTTATTTTAACTGCACAGCAAAATTATACCTGCTATCCCACACACTGGTTCACCGGAATGAAGTGGAATAATGTACAGATAATGATACACGGCGAAAAAATTGCCGAAAAATTTCCTATGATAAAAATGGGGCCGCAGGGAATAAAACTAACTGCAGGTGTACGGCTGCTCAGGATAAACAGGGTTGAAAATCCGAACTATGTTTTTATTGATTTGGCTATAGATGCTGCTGCAAAACCCGGAAAATTTACATTGCCTTTTGTAAAGGATATGCAGATTGAGTATGAATTAAAACCAAGGCGCAA
>JAYWIB010000514.1:0-2314 GCA_043789265.1 Chitinophagaceae bacterium | reverse complement strand
TGCAAAGCTGCCAATGTTTACAGGGCTTGCAAAGCTGCCATTGGCATCGGATAACTGGGCAGTAAAAATATTATTGGAACCATAAGGCGTGTTTACTGTAAATGGAATGGTAATGGCTGCACCACTGCAGGTGCTTGCAGGGAGTGTACCCACTGTGATATATATTGCGGCAGCAGGTTCTACTTTAAAGCTGCCATTGCTTACAAGGCTCCATTTGCCATTGGCATTTAGTGCTCTTACATACACAATGTGGTTGCCTATAGACACATTGCTCATGTCAATAGAAAAAGAAAGATTACTGATATCTGTAGCAGGATTTACGGTAATTTTTTTACCACTGCCAAAGCCGGGATCCGTATCTACAAAATATTCAAGTGATACAATATTGCTTATAGGGCCTGAAGCATTTAGCTGTTCTTTATAAAAAATTCTGGTGTTTGTCTGGCTCCATTTTCCATTGGCATCCCTGTATCGGGTGCTTATTTGGTGAAAGCCAACCTGTAGTAAAGTAATGTCTGCGGTAAAATTGATGTTGCTTAAATTAGTGCCGCTGCCTGTGTTAATTGTTTTGCCGGCACCAATGCCTGGGTCGTTGTCAATAAAATATTCTCCTGCCACAATATTTGGTAATACATTGCCAGTATTACCTAAATTTTCTTTGTAAAAATTACGCACACTGCTCATGCTCCATTTGCCATTGGCATCTCTAAAGCGTACATACAAATTGTGAAAGCCCGGAGGCAGCGATGTAATGTCGAATGTAAAATTTACATTGGTTAAATTACTGCCGGATACCCCACCTAGAGGAATATTGGTGCCACTGCCAAAGCCTGGGTCGGTATCAATAAAATATTCCCCTTTGGTAATATTGGGGAAAGCATTGTTATTGCCAATAATATTTTCTTTATAAAAATTACGTACACTGCACATACTCCATTTGCCGTTGGCATCTCTAAAGCGTACATACAAATTGTGAAAGCCAGTGTTAAGCAAAGTAATGTCGACCGTAAAACCAACTGTAGTTAAATTAGAGCCTGCATTTAATGCAATGGGCTTGCCACTGCCAAAGCCAGGGTCGGTATCAATAAAATACTCACCTGCCGTAATGTTGGGCAGGATGTTGTTTACTGCTGTAATATTCTCTTTATAAAAAGTACGGACGGGTGTTAATGACCAGCCTCCTTTTTTTATTATCCTGCCATCTTCCACCACCTGGTAAGGTGTTACCAGCGAACGTACATACAGGTTATGAAAACCCGGAGTAAGCCCGTTGATATTGAATTGAAAATTGGCTGTAATATTTTGTTGCCCCTGCGCAATGGGCACACTGGTAGCAGCACCAAAGCCCGGGTCGGTATCTACAAAATATTCCACCCTTGCTACATTTTGTGCAGGGGCGGTAAAGCATGCGGTGCATACAAGCAGGAGCAGGGCAAGCTGCTTTTTTATAAAGAGCGAAAACTTATCCATAACAGTAGTGGTATTATTATGCTACGCAGATTGTTGGTACAGCAAAAAAGGTTTGCGGTTTGTAATAAACCAGCCACTTTATTTTACTGCATTTCTTTAGAAGACTTAATTATTCGATTTTACTTTTACCTGCACATCAATGGGGTCGCTGTTGCTGCCCACGGGCTGGTTGGCAAAAAAGTAAACAGATGGAATGGCGGGCAGTCCGGATAATACATAGCCAGTAGAACCGCCAAACATACCGCAATCCACGGGGTTCTGCACCGTACTGCCATAGCCTGCCGCAATAGCTGGTGAGGCAGCTTTTAATTTCCATGAAGCATCGTAAGAACCAGTGCCTTCAAATACAGTGGTCATATCAATATTTTGCTTGTTGCCGTCGGCGCTGCCAAACTGTGTGGCGCTGCCAATATTGTTACTGATTAAATTGCCGGAACCGCCTATAAAACCAGTGTACATAATATTGTTGGTGATATTGCTGTTGTAGGCGTTGATAGTGCCACGGCGAATAATATTATTTTTGATAATAGCAACGGTGTTGGGATTAAGATTGATGCAATTGCCTGTGGTACCCTCACCAGCATAGGCATAATGTGCCAGGAAATTATTTGAAATTAATATACCCGTAGAGCCGGCATTGTTTTCTATTATCAATGCATAATTCTGCGTAATAAAAATATTGCTTGCTCCATTGTAGATGTATACAATACCAACACCCCAGTCGGGTATAACTCCGTTAAAACTTGCAAAATGATTTCGCCGAACTACGATGTTGCTTGCATAAATGGTTACACCACTCCCATTAAATGACAATCCTTCTACAGAGCTGCCATCAGCGCCAGTA
>JAYWIB010000513.1:0-2317 GCA_043789265.1 Chitinophagaceae bacterium | reverse complement strand
CTGCTTTAAAGGCGGCCCATATTGGAATTGCCATGGGTAAAAAAGGAACAGAGATTGCCAAACAAGCGGCTTCATTGGTTTTGGTGGAAGATGATTTATCAAAAATGGTGGATGCGGTGGCAATGGGCAGAAGAATTTATGCCAATCTAAAAAAAGCAATCCGTTACATCATCTCCATTCATGTACCCATTATTTTAACCGTATTTATTCCATTGGCATTGGGATGGGTTTATCCTAATATTTTTTCACCAGTGCATATCATTTTCTTTGAATTAATTATGGGGCCAACCTGTTCCATCATTTACGAAAATGAACCAATGGAAAAAAATACCATGCAACAAAAGCCACGGCTATTCACCACTACTTTTTTTAATGCAAAAGAATTGTCAACAAGCATCCTGCAGGGCTTGATGATAACTGCAGGCACTTTGCTTTGTTATCAATATGCAGTGCAACAGGGTTTCAATGAAGCACACACCCGAACAATGGTATTTACTACTTTGATAGCAGCCAATATATTTTTAACCTTAGTGAATCGTTCATTTTATTATTCCATTTTTAGCACCATGAAGTATAAAAATAATTTAGTATTACTGATTATAAGTATTACCATTTTAATTACAGCCTTGCTGCTTTATATAAAACCACTGAGCCGTTTTTTTAAATTTGAGCAGCTGAATCTATCGCAATTATTGATAAGTATTGGGATAGGTTTTTTGAGTGTAACCTGGTATGAAATAGTAAAATGGAGAAAAAGAAAAAAAACTTTACTATGACAATTTCCGCCACATCCATCATAAAAAAAATATTGCTGCTGTTTCTTATTGTTGCAGGAGTATATTATGCAAAGATTTTTTTAATGCCATTTTGTATTGCAGGTATTTTGGCAACATTATTTTTACCTTTTTGTAATTGGCTGCAAACGAAAAAAATCCCCAAAGGCGTCGCAGTATGTTTATGCCTCTTGTCTTTATTATTAACTATAACATGCTTTGTTGCATTGCTTGGCTGGCAAATTGGAGCACTTGCAAACGATGTTGCATTGATAAAACAAAAAATAAGTGAAACAGGTACTTATATACAGGATTATATTTTCAATCAATTTGGGGTGTCTGCAATAAAGCAAATTGAAATATTAAAAGCAGAGCAACCTTCATTTACTAACATTATGGAAATGTTGGCACGTTCGGTTTCTTATATCTTAACCAATTTAATTTTAGTGCTGGCTTATATTGTTTTTCTATTGTATTACCGGGGTCACATAAAGAATTTTTTTATAAAACTAACACCCCCATCGCAGCAAATTGAAATGGAACAAATACTTAACAGGTCTGCTCATGTATCGCAACAATATTTAGTTGGGCTTTCTAAAATGATTGTGTGTTTATGGATTATGTACAGCATTGGTTTTAGCATTGTAGGCGTAAAAAACTTTCTGTTTTTTGCCATCCTTTGCGGCCTTTTAGAAATTGTTCCCTTTGTTGGAAATATCACCGGTACCACACTTACCGTTGCTGTTGCTGCTTTGCATGGTGCAAGCACATTTATGCTGGCTGGTATTATTGGTACATACGGAGTGGTACAGTTTATACAGGGTTGGTTTTTAGAGCCGTTGATACTTGGGCCACAAGTAAAAATTAATCCTTTGTTTACAATCATTGCGTTGGTGCTGGGGCAAATTCTTTGGGGTATCCCGGGCATTATATTAGCCATACCACTTACTGCAATTTTTAAAATTGTTTGCGACCATATTGAACCCCTAAAACCTTATGGTTTTTTAATAGGTGAAATTAAAAATGGTAAAACAAAACGAACTGTTGGTAAAAAATCAAAGACAGCTTTTCACCACCTGGTAAATAATGGGCAGTAAGACTATCAGTGTAGTTAATTGAAAATAAAAAGTAATGGAAAAAAACTTTTCAGAAATAATAAAGAACGATACGCCTAGCCTTGTAGATTTTTTTGCGGAATGGTGTGGCCCCTGCAAAACAATGAAACCTATCTTGGAAGAACTTAAAAGAAAAACCGGCGTTAAACTGACTATCTTAAAAATAGATATTGATAAAAGTCCGCAGACAGCATCGACTTATCAAATACAAGGTGTACCTACACTTATCTTATTTAAAATGGTGTAATAAAATGGCGGCAATCCGGTGTAGTATCTGCCAGTCAGCTTATACAAATCATGCAGCAATACGGTAACTAAATGGAGAACCCGTATTTGCTGCATGTGTGAATGATACAACTTATTTCTATAATTATATAAGCATAAAGGCGATGGGAACCGCCACCTTTGCATATACTTCAATTTCCAGTT
>JAYWIB010000512.1:0-2317 GCA_043789265.1 Chitinophagaceae bacterium | reverse complement strand
TTCTTTATCAGCCGTAATATTTCTTGCGTAAAATATTTCCGATGGGTAATTCAAACATGCGCCCGCCGCTTAAGGAAGGTTCAATGCCAAGCTGTAATAAAGAATCTGCATTTTCATTGCTGTGGCAACTGGCACAATGTGCTGAACTAAATACAAGGTGTTTGCCACGGCTGATAATAGCGCTGTCACTGGATGCTTTAATCAGAGGATATGGCGCCTTGTATTGAATATTTTGCCTCATGGCAACAGTAGTAACCAGCAGCGTTACCAGCAACAACAATGTAATTGCAATCCATTTTGAAATTTTCTTAAAACGTTTCATACCAGTTGATTTTTTAAAATTCAACGCAAAATATTATTGCGAAAGCTGGAAAGAAAATAGAGGAGGTATCAATTGAGAAAATAGGGGATGAGTTGTAATACCAACTATACATTTTTGTCACGGCGGGGTTTTCGCCAGTGCGCTAATAAGATTATAAAAAACTGCCCGTAGTGAAACCCCGACGCAGTATGCATCAAACTGAAAAGAACCCACACAAGAATTCTTATTATTTCACAATGCATGTAGTAAGACGTTGATTACTATGATTGAAGAATTTGACAAGCATATACTTTGGCAGAATGCAGATTAGAGCTCTTTTCAGCGTCGGGGTTTCGCAACAATCACTCGTTTATACTTTAAAGATTTGGCTGGCAAACCCCGCCGTTACACTATTAAACAAGCTGCTGAAATTTATGCTGAACTCAAAAAAGAAGGTCAGCCAATTGGACATACAGATTGCTTAATTGCAGGCATCGCATTGACAAATGGTTTACAATTAGTAACAAACAATACTGACCATTTCAAAAGAGTAAAAGGGCTTGAATTAATAAACTGGTTGCATTGAGACTTTACCAGCCGCTACCATTCTGTAACGGCTGGGCTTCCCCTGGTCATACGATTGTAAAGAACTGCACTCAGCGAAACCCCGACGCAGTATGCACATCAAACTGAAAAGAACCCACACTATAATTCTTATTACTTTACAAATTGATGCAGGAAAAATTCATTTCTATGATTGAAAAATTGTATAAACGAATACTTTGGCTGAATACTGATTGAAGCTTTTTTCAGCGTCGGGGTTTCGCAACAAGCATTCGTTATACTTTAAAGATTTGGCTAGCGGAAACCCCGCCGTTACACAAATCCTATGATTGAAGAATTGGATAAATATACTTCTGTCACAGCGGGGTTTTCGCCTTCCGGCTAATACGATTATAAAAAACTGCACGCAGCGAAACCCCGACGAAGCATTCACATCAAACTGAAAAGAACCCACACGATAAGTCTTAATGCTCCACCAATTCAGGTAATAAGACACTTATTGCTATGATTGAAGAATTCGATATAAACACACTTTGCCAGAATACCGGTTGAAGCTCTTTTCAGCATCGGGGATTCAACACTCAATCATTATACTTTAAAGATATCGCTGGCGAAAACCCAGCCGTTACATCAGCATACATTATCGTTAATGCAATCGCTTGACATCAATGCTGACGAATCTTTGTCTCGGCGGGGTTTTCGCCAGCCCGCTCATTCGATTATAAAAAACTTCACGTAGCGAAACCCCGACGCAGTATGCACATCAAACTGAAAAGAACCCACACTATAATCGTTATTGCTTCACGAATTTATGCAGTAAAACATTCAATTCTATGATTAAAGAATTGGATATACACAATTTTTGTAAGTATGCTGATTGAGATTCTTTTCAGCATCGGAGTTGCGCAACAATCGTTTAATCCCGCCGCTACATCCCATACATTATCGCTAATACATTCGCTTGACATCAATGCTGACGAATGAATATTCTTTACCTGCTGTATTTATAATAGCCCGTGCCTGCATATACCTGACTGCCTGCTGAAATATTATAGGCTCTGAAAAATAAGGGGTACCCGTTTGCTTTGTATGTGTACAGGTAAGTGTATTTGTTGTGGCTTCCAGAAGAACTGGTATTTATGATGGCAGTGTAATTATTTTTTTGTTGTTTGATGGTGAATATAAAATCAGCGGCAAAAACAGGTCCTGCATTTTCAAAACTGCAATTATACCTGTACAACGGATTAGGATGATTGTCCAGTTGAAAATTATAATCTACATCAAGCCCGCTGCCTGTTGTGAAATGATATTGTCTGCATCATAAGTATGGGTATAGCTAGCAGCGGCAGAGCCGGATAAAGGATAATAATATTTTTTAGTTACGCTTACTGAGTTTCCGATGTATGCATATTCGGATACAAAAATAGAAAGGGGAAGCCCCGAATTACTTTC
>JAYWIB010000511.1:0-2318 GCA_043789265.1 Chitinophagaceae bacterium | reverse complement strand
GGACAAAACTGCTGGATGGCAGCAGTGGCAGCGGATGGGATTTGCTGGGCAATGCCGGCACTGACAGTACCGTAAATTTTTTGGGTACTACGGATAATAGCCCGATTATGCTAAGGGTAAATAATAAACATGCAGGCTTTATTGGCGCAGCCGGTGGTATTGCAATAGGCCGTGGAGCCAATGGAAAGAATTTACTTTCCACACCAGGGGTAATTGCAATTGGCGACAGTGCATTGTATAATAATATTGACAGCAACCAGATTGCCATTGGCAACAATACGCTTTACTCCAATACCACTGGTTCCAGCAATACGGCCATTGGTAATGTAAGCCTGGTTTCTAATACCATTGGTTATCAAAATGTAGCAGTGGGAGATTTTACTTTGCAGTTGAGTGATACCTCTGATAATACCGCTGTTGGTTTTGCTGCTTTAAATGTTACGGTAGGTTACGAAAATACAGGTGTAGGATCACAGGTACTCGTTAATAATTTTGCTGGAGTATACAATACCTCTTTGGGCTATGCTTCATCTGCTTCAAATGACAATGGCAGCGGCAATACAAGCATCGGGCATTCTTCCCTAATAAGTAATGTATCGGGGAATGTTAATACTGCTGTAGGTTTATATTCACTTTATTACCTGGAGGGAGATGAAAATACGGCTGTAGGCTACAATGCTATTGGCAATACAGAGGGTGCCACTGGTTTTAGTAATAGTGCATTTGGAGCCGATGCATTAACAAACTTAACTGCAGGAAATTATAATACTGCAATTGGTGATACCGCTGCTTATGTGCTAACTACTGGCAATTTTAATACAGCACTTGGCTATAAGGCCACCGTCGTTTCTGGATTCTTAAACAATACTACTGTTATTGGCAATGGTGCTACTGTATCAGGCAATAATTCAATAAGAGTTGGCAATGCTGCCGTTACATCTATCGGCGGACAGGTGGGATGGTCCACACTTAGTGATAGCCGCTACAAACGCAATGTAAATAACAATGTTAAGGGGCTTGATTTTATTATGAAGTTAAACCCTGTTACATACAATTATGATTTCAATAAAATAAACACAGAAATCTATAATAAAAACGCACCTGCTATTACAAGTAATAATTCAACTAATAGGAATTTTTCTTTTAGGCGTGATATGGTGAGGGGACAAAAAGAAAAGCCATCTGGCCTGCGTACATTTTCTTTCGAAAAACGACTGGGGATCGCTGGCAAAACAGGAGTTGGTATTAATCATGACGCAGCATCTGAATTGGAAAAATACAATCAGGAAGTAGCACAAAATAATGAAGCAAGATACACGGGCTTCATTGCACAAGAAGTAGAGGCTGCTGCAAAAAAATCAGGGTTTGAATTTAGTGGTATTGACAAACCAAAAAATGCCAACGACCAGTATGGTTTGCGCTATGCAGAGTTTGTAGTGCCATTGGTAAAAGCCATGCAGGAGCAGCAGGTTATCATTGATGCTCAAAATAAAAAAATCACCGATCTGGAACTGAGGCTCCGCAGACTGGAGCAGCCAGCACAATAATTATTGTTGCAAAATAACCTTTGCCGGAAATACAGAACTGACTTAATTAAAAAACGTTGGCCTGTATTTTCGGCATAATTTTTTTCAGCTACTTTTAAGGATGATACAAACCATTTGCATAGCAGGCGCCGGCACTATGGGCAGCGGCATTGCACAGGCAGCGGCACAAAATGGCTTTACTACTTTGCTGTTTGATGTGGATACAGCAGTGCTTGATAAAGCGCAGACGGCTATTGATGCAAACCTGCAGGCGCTTGCTGCCAAGCAAAAAATTTCAGCAGCAGACGCCGCTGCAATTTTTCAGCGGCTGCATTTTGTAAGCAATATCAATAAATGTGTAGCCGATATTGTAATAGAAGCCATCGTGGAAAAAACGGCTGCCAAAATTTCTCTGTTCAACCAGCTTGCTGCCATCAATCACCAGGGCTGCATTTTTGCTTCCAACACTTCTTCATTATCCATCAGCGTTATTCAGCAGGGCATTGTGTATCCGCAGCGGGTGGCGGGCATGCACTTTTTTAATCCGCCCACCATTATGAAACTGGTGGAAGTGGTAAAGGGTACAGCTACAAGCGACAGCGTGGTGCAGGCCATATACAACCTGTGTATCGCCCTGAATAAAACACCCGTGGTATGCAGCGATGCACCCGGCTTTATTGTAAACCGGGTGGCGAGGCATTATTATTTAGAAGCCATGAAAATGGTAGAGCAGGGCATTGCAACGATGGAAGAGGTGGACGCACTGATGGAAGCAGCAGGATTTAAAATGGG
>JAYWIB010000510.1:0-2319 GCA_043789265.1 Chitinophagaceae bacterium | reverse complement strand
TTAAAATAAACCGGCTCTTTTATAGAACGGGGTACAGAACCCAGTGCCGCCTGGTGACTTATATAGTGTATGCCGGCACAGGCACGGCTGCATGTTTCTGCGTTGCGGATATCGCCTTCTATAAATTCAAAGGCAGCATAGCTGCGAAGTATATCAAGATTTTGCTGAAAGCCATTTACCATATTATCCAGCACCCTCACTTTGGCGGCGCCCTGCTCTAATAAATATTCTGCAATGTGGCTGCCAATAAAACCTGCGCCCCCGGTAACCAAAAAACTGCTGCTGCTGATATCTTTATGATGAAATGCTTGGGTCATTAATAAAAAAGTTTGTTACGCAGGTAAAATAAATTACCAGCCTGTAAAAATGCAGCAGGCAAAAATTATAAACTCCAGTAAGCTCTTGAGCTGATTTGGTTTCTGTAGATGCCTTTTAAATCCGCAATTAATCCATTTTGTTTGGTGATGCTGTTAAAGTAAGCATCATCCAGGTTTTTGTAGCCCTGGTGTGGTACGGTTATAATTACTGCTTCGTAATCATTTGCAATTTTATCAGCCAGTTTAAATCCATATTCATGCATCAGTTCATCACTATCTGCATGTGGATCGGATACATCTACATTCAATGAAAATGATTGCAGTTCTTTTATTACATCGGCCACTTTGCTGTTGCGTATATCGCTTACGTTCTCTTTAAAAGTAGCGCCCATTACCAGTACTTTAGCATCTTTTACATTGCCATTGTTTACGATAATGTGCTGAAGAATTTTTTTGGCCACATAGCTTGCCATGCCATCATTTATCACCCGGCCTGCCAGTATCACCTGGCTGTCGTAACCAAGCTCTTTTGACTTGTATGTAAGGTAGTAGGGATCCACACCAATACAATGACCACCCACCAGCCCCGGTTGAAATTTTAAAAAGTTCCATTTGGTGCCTGCAGCTTCCAGCACTTCAAAAGTATTGATATTCATCTTGTCGAAAATGATGGAGAGTTCATTCATCAAAGCGATGTTTAAATCCCTTTGCGTATTCTCAATAATTTTTGCTGCTTCAGCCACTTTTATGCAGGAAGCTTTGTGCACACCTGCTTCTACCACCAGCTCATATACTTTGGCTATTACCTCCAGCGACGCTGCATCGCAGCCGCTTACCACTTTTATTATTTTAGAAAGTGTATGTTCTTTATCTCCGGGGTTTATTCTTTCCGGTGAATAGCCGGATTTAAAATCCGCCACATTTTTTAACCCGGATAATTTTTCAATGATGGGCAGGCAATCTTCTTCTGTACAGCCGGGATATACAGTACTTTCAAACACCACATAATCTCCTTTCTTAATTACCTGGCCAATTGTTTTGCTGGCCATTTGTACGGGCACCAGGTCGGGTACATTGTGTTCGTCTACCGGCGTGGGTACAGCCACAATAAAAAATGTGGCCTGCCTCAGCACTTCAATGTCATGTGTAAATTCTATGTCGCAGCCCTCAAATGCATCTTTGTCCAGTTCCTGGCTTGGGTCTATTCCATTACGCATCATCTGCACTCTTTGTGCATTGATATCAAAACCAATTACTTTAATTTTTTTTGCAAACTCAAGGGCAATCGGCAAACCAACATACCCTAAGCCAATTACGGCTAAGGTAGTTTTCTTATCTACTAACTGCTGGTACATGCATTGTTTATTAAGGTATATTAGCGCCTGCTGTCGAATTCTTTGGGCAATTTACGCAATTCGTTATCAGGCAGGTTTTTAAAATATTCGTAGGTAATTTTTAAGCCTTCTTCTCTTTTTACTTTAGGCTCCCATCCCAACACTTCTTTAGCCCTGCTTATATCCGGCTGCCGTTGTTTGGGATCATCAACCGGCAATGCCTTGTATACAATCTTTTGCCTGGTGCCAGTAAGTTTTATTATTTCTTCGGCAAATTCTTTTAAAGAAATTTCGTCCGGGTTACCAATGTTTACAGGCATTACATAGTCGCTCATAAGCAGGCGGTAAATACCTTCTACCTGATCGTCCACATAACAAAAACTTCTTGTTTGGCTGCCATCTCCAAAAACAGTTAAATCTTCGCCTCTCAATGCCTGGCCTATAAATGCCGGCAAGGCTCTTCCGTCGTTCAACCTCATTCTTGGACCATACGTATTGAATATCCGTACTATCCTGGTGTCTACTCCATGAAAAGTATGATAGGCCATGGTGATGGCTTCCTGAAAACGTTTGGCTTCATCATATACACCACGGGGACCAATGGGATTTACATTGCCCCAGTATTCTTCATTTTGGGGATGCACCAGTGGATCGCCATAAACTTCGCT
>JAYWIB010000509.1:0-8208 GCA_043789265.1 Chitinophagaceae bacterium | reverse complement strand
ATCAGTTTGTGGCATGGATAAACAAGCTGGGTATTACTGCATCCTCACAGGCAAGAATTATTTCCGGCCTGCGGAGTTTTTTTAAATACTGTGTGCTGGAACAAATCATTACCCAAGATCCGGCCACATTGCTGGAGTCACCAAAATTAAAAAGAAAATTGCCGGATATTCTCAGCTTTGCTGAAATAGAAAATATGATTGGGCAGATTGATTTAAGCAAGCCTGAAGGTGGCCGCAACAAAGCGATACTGGAAACACTGTACAGTTGCGGATTGCGGGTAACAGAATTGGTGAACCTGCGGCTCAGTTGCCTGTACCTTGATATTGGCTTTTTAAGGGTTACCGGAAAAGGCGACAAAGAAAGGCTTGTACCTGTGGGCAGTGATGCGGTAAAATACATTAACATTTACCGCCACGAAATTCGTGTACACGTAAACGTAAAGCCGGGTAATGAAGACATTTTATTTTTAAGCAAAAGGGGTTCGGGGCTAAGCAGGGTAATGATTTTTTTAATGATAAAAGAACTGGCAGCCAAAGCATCCATCAATAAAACAATATCGCCGCACACTTTCCGGCATTCGTTTGCCACGCATTTGGTGGAAGGTGGTGCCGACCTGCGGGCAGTGCAGGAGATGCTTGGGCATGAAAGCATTACCACCACAGAAATATACACACATCTCGACAGAGAATTTTTGCGTACCACCCTGCAGCAATTTCATCCTGCCTACAAATAAAAAATGCAGGCAGGCCTGCACATCTTTTATTTTTTTAAATTTTTTATTTTCTTTCCAGAAAAACTTCGGGTTGCTGAAAAGCTGGGGAAGATTCAATGTGAAAATTTTTTACATTGCTGCGGTAGTTTTTAAAGAGGCTTAGCCAGCGGAGTTTGAGCACACCCAATATGCCTTCTTTTACAATGCCTTTATTCATTTTACTGTCGCCGAGTTTTCTGTCTTTAAAAGTGATGGGTACTTCAGCAATTAAAAAATCAAGCTTCCACACAGCAAATTTCATTTCTATCTGAAAGGCATACCCTACAAAGCGGATACCGGTGAAATTCATTGTTTCCAACACTTCACGCCGGTAGCACACAAAGCCTGCAGTGGGGTCTTTAATAGGCATCCATGTAATAAGCCGTGTGTACAGCGAAGCGCCTTTAGAAAGCCATATCCTGTTCCGTGGCCAGTTCTCTACTGCTCCACCTTTTATATACCTGGAGCCTACCGCCATGCCTGCACCCTGTTTGCAAACCTGGTACAGTTTATCTAAATCTGTTGGGTTGTGAGAAAAGTCGGCATCCATTTCAAATATAAACTGGTAGCCCTTTTGCAATGCCCAGCGAAAGCCATGTATGTATGCTGTGCCTAAACCAAGTTTGCCAATGCGTTCTTCTAAAAATAATTGCCCTGCATATTTTTCCATTAATGTTTTTACAATAGCACCAGTGCCGTCAGGAGAGCCATCATCTATAATAAGCACATGATATTGCTGCTGTAAATTAAATACCGCATTGATAATATTTTCAACGTTGTCTTTTTCGTTATAAGTCGGTATGATAACAACTTTTTCCAAGAATGCAGCAGAGTGTTTGATACGAATTTACTAAATACACATCAAATGAAAGAAAAGATATTTGCAGGGCTTTTGCTTTAATTATTTTTTAACAGGGTGCGGTTTAATATCTCTGTCAGTTTTTGTTTGGTGTGCAATGGAAAATCTCCCCTCATCATCCAGTCGTAATACTGCGGCTCTGCTTTCAAAACATCTGTTACAGGGCGGCCTTTATGTTTACCAAAATTAAATACTTCCACATCTTTATCATCAAATACAAAGCGGCGGGCATAGTCCACCAGTTTGTCTTCACCAATTACTCCTAATATAGAATCAATGCTGTTGCCCAAATGCGGATAGCGTGTCATTTGCGACAGCAATACATCAATGGTGGCGTTGATATCAGCTTCTGCACCATGAGCACCTGTCAGTTCTTTTTGGCAATAAAATTTATAGGCTGCTGTAAGTGTACGGGGTTCCATGGTGTAAAAAATATGCTGCACATCTACCATGCGTCTTGTGCTTAAATCAATCACCATGCCTGCACGCAAAAATTCTTCCATCAGCAAGGGAATATCGAAACGGTTGCTGTTGTATCCGCCAAGGTCACAGTTTTCAATAAATTGTTTCAGTTCATTGCTTGCCTGCTTAAATGTTGGAGCATCTTTTACCATGTCATTTGTAATGCCATGTATGTCACTTGCAGAAGGTGGAATGGCTATTTCTGGATTCAGCAGTTTTCGCTTTACCTGCTTCGTTTCATCCGGAAGTATTTTAACTATGGCGATTTCTACAATGCGATCGGTGCTAAGGCTTACACCGGTAGTTTCTAAATCAATAAAAGCAATGGGACGATTTAATTGTAACGACATGTCAGCTTTAAATTATAAGGTTTATTTTTTAAAAATGAGGTGGCGTTAAAGATTTAATTTACAAACAACGGTGAAGCAAAAATAAGGATTGGTTTCAGGCCACATCTTTGTTTGCTGTATTGTCGGTATTCGTTGTCTGTAATATTTTTGAATCAGGAAGCGGCCTCTTTTCTGACCGGCAAGATAAGGCACAATGATTAAAATAAACACTAAAAAATCAACAGTAAAATATTAAAACTCTCACCCGGAAACAGAAAGTTTAGCGTCAACTGTTGGGATGATGCCGGAGGGAGAAAAAATTGGATGGGTATATAGCTGAAGCTTACAATGCGGTTAGTAGCCTTTGTTTTACTGACTGATAAATTTTACCGCTTTCTTTTCTAAAAAAATATGAAAAGGAAAGATAATTGTAAATTGGAATGGGCATGGCGCCAAAAGATTGTTTAAATTCAAGTAAACCCGGAATATTATCCCATCCGCCAAAATCATATTCACTAAACCCTTTTTCTTTAAAATATTTTATATCAAAATAATGAAGCAGCTTGTTGGCCTGGGCTACCTTGCCCGGATCGAAATTTTCATCAAGCCGGAGCGAACCAGATTCCATCAATCTCACTATCCCCAATTTTTTATCCTGCATGTAAGAATGGGCGGCTACTATCTGATTGCCGGATACTGCATAACTGTAAAGCCATTTATCTTCTTCAAATTGCTGGAGATTTTTTAAATCAAGCGTATACAGCCCTTTGCTTTTGGCAAAATCATTATAAAATTTTATAAAGCCGGCACGGTCATGATTGGTATAACAATACACCCCGCTGGCCTCTGCTTTTTTTATATATCTTTTGTGAGAAGTGCTGAAGGCTGCATACAAATTCTCTACTGAAGGAAGGAGACATAATACCACAGTTTGAGTGTGCGTTCGAATACCAAAATAAAAACCTTTAATGCTTTCTTTTCTTATCCCATAATAACTGCATGGTAAAATAACGCTGCTCCAGTTAAACCTGTATTCAAACCAGTGCTGGTATTGGTTTACTAACGCACTTCTTTTTGTGATTTTGACCATAACTTGGAATTACTTTAACAGGATGTTAATAAACAAATATTAGTTGTCTCGGACCAATGTTTTGCCATCTTGTGGCAGGTCTGCCTGAAACTCATGCTCATTTACTGTAAAAAAAATTGTGTATTAAAAGTGATTTAACAAAATATCCGGATAAAAATTTCGTTGCAGTAAAGGCATGGCATAATCTTAGGTAAACATTAAAGAATCTATCTTTGCCCTGCAATAAAAACATCCTTTATTAAATAACAACAAATGAAAAAGATTATTGTGTTTTCAATCCTTACGGTACTTTCTTTTTTAGTACTCACATCCTGCGCCCCTTCTAAAAGAGGAACCGGCTGCCCGATGACAGATAATATTATTCACTAAAATTTATTGCGGCAGCTGATGAACTGGATACCCTTAACGGAAGAACTGCAGGTAGCAGAAATAAAACAAAAATCTAACACGCAGCCACAGGTGATATTTAAACACAGCACCCGCTGCTCTATAAGCAGTGTGGCGAAAAACAGGCTTGAAAAAAATACGCCTCCTTCAAACGCTGTTTTCTACTTTCTTGACCTTATTAAGTTCAGGAATATTTCTGACATGGTGGCTTCAGTATTTTCAGTGCACCATGAATCACCCCAATTGCTGATAATAAAAAATGGGGAATGTGTGTATGAAGAAACGCATTCAGGGATTAATATGCATGACATCCATGCACAAACTGCTGCATAATGGTCTTTATTGGCGGGATAATAAAAAATCTTTTAAAACGGCAGCGTCAGCATTTATTTTAATGCTGTTCTTTTCCAGTTTTAGCTGTGCCTGCACTGCTTCTGGTACGGGTACTGCGGCTCCAATTACAGGCTCCACTACATCATAAAATTTCACGGGATGAGCAGTCTCCAGTACAATGCCTTTTTGAGCAGGATGCTGCTGAAGGTACCGCTGCAGCGCCAAAAATCCAACAGCACCATGTGGATCAGCAAGGTAATGCTGCTGCTGGTAAATTGATTTCAATGTCTCCTTAGTTTCTGCATCTGTAATGCTGCAACTGCTTAATACTTTTTTTAAATCAACAAACTTATTTCCGAATATTTCCAGTATGCGTACAAAGTTGCTGGGGTTGCCCACGTCCATTGCATTGGAAATGGTAGCCACGGCTTTTTTTGGATGATAAATTTCTGTTTGCATAAACTGCGGTACCACATCATTGGCATTGCATGCTGCTATAAAATGCTGCACGGGCAGTCCGCTTATATGAGCCAGTATGCCTGCACAGATATTGCCAAAGTTGCCGCTGGGTACTGCTATTACCGGCGGATTATTTTTATCTGCCCATTGTTTGTAGGCAAAAAAATAATAAAACTGCTGCGGCAGCCAGCGTGCCACATTGATGGAGTTGGCAGAAGTAAGAAATAATTGTTCGTTTAGGTAAGCATCCATAAATACTTCTTTCACCATTTGCTGACAGTCGTCAAAAGTGCCGGCCACTTCCAGTGCATGAATATTTTTGCCAAGCGTAGTGAGTTGTTTTTCCTGCACGCTGCTTACTTTTCCGGAAGGATATAATATCACCACTTCCACGCCATCCACATCATAAAATCCATTGGCCACGGCGCCTCCTGTATCGCCGGAAGTGGCCACCAGCACTGTTATTTTTTTGCTGTTGTTTTGTACAAAATAACCCAGGCAGCGGCTCATAAACCTGGCGCCAATATCTTTAAAAGCCAGTGTGGGTCCATGATACAACTCAAGGCTGTATATATTATCCTGCACTTTTACCAATGGAATATCAAAGATGATGGTTTCGTTTACTATTCGTTTTAATTCGACGGAGGGAATAGTATCTCCCACATAGGGAGCTATCACCTGGTACGCTATTTCTTCGTTAGAAATGTTATTGATATTTGCAATCAGTTCTTTAAAAACTGATGGTATGTGCTCAGGAAAATACAGTCCCCTGTCGGGTGCCTGCCCCTGTATGGTAGCCTCTTTAAAATTTACTTTTGTAGCCGTATGATTGGTGCTGTAATACTGCATTAAATGGAAAGTTTTTATTGATTCTTACAAAAAAATTAATCATCATTAGATTATAACTTATTGCCTATTAATGATTGCTTATTCACTATTCACCCTTCACAATTGCCTATTCACCCTTCACTATTCACTATTCACCATTCACCATTCACCATTCACCTGTTCCCCACTCACTATCTTCACACCTTCCATATTAATAGTGGTAACATGCGTATGATAATCAAGCCCGATATTGTTATAAATTTCTTTCATTGCTTTTTCCACTTCCAGCGCCGTATGTTCATCTTTGCTAAGCATAAACAGTGAAGGCCCAGAGCCAGAAATACCGCCCCCTAAGGCGCCCGCCTCTTTGCACTTTTTCTTCACCTCATCAAAGCCCGGAATTAAAATACTGCGTACCGGTTCTATAATTACATCTTCCAGCGAACGGCCAATCAAATCAAAATCGTTTTTCATAAATCCTGCTACCAGCCCGGCAATGTTGCCCCACTGCCTGATGGCATCTTTTAACAACACTTCTTTACGCAAAATTTGCCGGGCATCTTTTGTACGCACTTCTATCTGCGGGTGTACCACCGTTACATACAATTGCGGTGCCGGTATGCAAACAATATCGAGCGGAAAAATACTGCGTATTAAAGTGATGCCTCCATAAATGCCGGGAGCAATATTATCTGCATGCTTTACACCTGTTGCTACTTTTTCGCCAAACATGGCAAAGCGCACCAGGTCTTCTTTAGAAAAAATATTGCCCAGCAAATGATTGGCGGCCACCACAGCACCTGCCGCACTGGCAGCGCTGGAACCTATGCCACTGCCCGGTTTTATGCGTTTGTGAATCGTTACTTCAAATCCAATATTGCCTTCCAGTTCATTTATCATTTCTATCAATGGAGCACCTGCGGTGTTTTGTGCAGGGTCGCTGGGCAGCGGGTAGCCATCTGCACTGTGTATCACAATCTTCTTTTCTTTCAGCAGGGTTACTTCCATCAAATCATTGGGATCGTTCAGGCAAAGGCCCAGCACATCAAAGCCGCACACCAGGTTGGCAACAGTACCCGGTGCATGCACACGAACGGTGCGTCCGGGAAAATTATCGGAAGCGATTCCTTTTTTAGCTGGACTCAATTTTATTTTTTTATTTTAGTATTTCAAAAGAACCATCGAGTGCTTCTATTTTTATACTGCAGCAAATATTGTTGCCTGCAAGTAGAGCCGGCGAATAACTCCCCTTCAGGGGATGGGGCTAAACCCTCGCTGCCCTGATGATATCCGCAAATACACCCGATGCTGTAACATCCGCACCAGCGCCTGCACCTTTAATTACCATTGGCTGCTGCGGATAACGATCTGTATAAAACAATACAATATTATCCTTACCATACAGGTGATAAAAATCATGCTCAGGATTGATGTGCTTTAATCCAACAGCAGCTTTTCCATTGCTGTAAGAAGCCACAAATTTTAATTTATCTCGTGCTGCTGCTGCTTCAGTAAATAATTTTTTAAAATGAGTTTCGTGGTTTTCCATTGATGTATAAAAATCTAATACCGAACCCTGCATACATTCGGCGGGCATAAAACTATTGTTGCTGATATCTTCCATTTCAATTTGCTGGCCAGCCTCCCGTACCAGTATCATTATTTTACGCATCACATCTTTCCCACTCAGGTCCAGCCGTGGATCCGGCTCCGTATATCCTTCGTCCTGCGCCTGCTTTACTACAGATGCAAAAGACGTTTTGCCATCATAATTATTAAAAACAAAATTGAGTGTGCCGCTAAGCACCGCTTCCATCTTATGTATTTTATCGCCGCTACGCACCAGGTCATTTAAGGTGGAGATAATGGGTAAACTGGCACCCACATTGGTTTCAAAAAGAAACAGGGCATTGAATTCACCCGTAAGCTTTTTTAATTTTTTATAATATTGGTAAGAAGAGGAGCAGGCAATTTTGTTGCAGGCCACCACTGATATACCTTTCTCCAGCAGCTTATCATAAGTGGTTGCCACCACTTCGTTGGCAGTAACATCTGCAAATACAGTGTTGCGTAAATTTTTTGAATGAATGGTGGAAACATATTTATCTATGTCCATTTCAGCAGCGCCATCCAGTTGTTCTCTCCATTTACTTAAATCAATACCCTGCTCATTTACCAGCATTTTTTTGCTGCTTGCAAGCCCGGTAACATTTATCTTAAGCCGCAGATGCTGCAGCAGGTATTGTGCCTGCTGCTGTATTTGCCCCACCAGTTTGCCACCCACATTGCCCACGCCTGCTATAAATAAATTTATTTCTTTGTATACTGTTTCAAAAAATTCTTCGTGCAGTACATTGATGGCTTTTTTTACATCATGCACAGAAATAACTGCAGAAATATTCCGCTCAGAAGAACCCTGTGCAATGGCTCTCACATTTACGCCGTTTCTGCCGAGGTTACCAAACATTTTTCCGCTGATGCCCGGATGGCTTTTCATGTTATCACCCACCAATGCTACAATGGCCAGTTCTTTTTCCACTATCAGCGGATCAACCTTGCCCGTTTCTATTTCGTAACCAAAAGCTTCATCAATGGTTTGCTTTGCCAGGTCTGCATTTACGGCATCAATACCTACGCAGATAGAATGCTCCGAGGAACCTTGTGTAATGAGTATTACATTTATCTGGCGGGATGCCAGTGCTTCAAACA
>JAYWIB010000508.1:0-2324 GCA_043789265.1 Chitinophagaceae bacterium | reverse complement strand
GCACCATATCGCCTGCCTTTTCCCAGGCCCAGTAGCCGCTGATGCTGATATCGTTTTGATCGTAGTAATATCCATTTTGTTCGATAGCGATTGACTGTGCTGCCGCAATGTTTATTACTGACCACTGAAATGTATTTTTCTTTTCTGCATCAGCAATATTGTAGTTTTCTTCCGGTTGTTCATTTTTATAAATCACGGCTACATCCGGCTGATTAGGTACAATGTCCACCACCTGCGTGCTGTCGTCTTTTGTATAATTCAATGCTGCATAAAAATCTGATAACTGCAGCACTTTTTCTGCATCCTCATTTTTGGCAATAAACTGCACTTCAAAGCCCTCTTCTTTCAACTGCCTGTGGTATACACTCCGCATAAAGTGCAGGATAGCTCCATTGTAAGCAGCCACACGTTTGGTATGCCATGTTGCTTTTTGTGCATCATCTGCCGGCTGCATTTCTTCAAACAACGGGTAGCCAGCAAATGTGCTGGCCTGTGTGCCAAACTCATGTATAAAAGAATCCAGCGAATATTTTATTTTGTAGCCCAGCGCAGGGTTTTCTATTTCAAGCGCACCTTCTGAAATTACTTTCAGCCTGTTTCTTTTTTTTGAAAAATAAAATTTTAAAATTTCTTTGTTTTTGATAATGCATTGTTTGCTGTTGGCAGTGCTGCCAATAAAATTTTCTGTAAACAAATCACCATATTTTTCCCAGCCATTCTTTACTTCATTGCTTGATTTTACCGATACTTCTTCCAGCGATTTTTGTTTCTGTTTCATTTCCACCACCATGCTGTTATTGCTTGCATCTGCATTGCTTACTCTTTTGATGATTGTTTCGTAGCCGGTAAAAGTAACAGCGAGTTCGTAGCCGCCATTGGGCAGGTGCAAAGTAAAATTGCCTGCTGCATCTGTAGCGGTACCAAAGGTGGTGTTTTGGGCAAATACCGATGCTGACTGCAAGGGCTGGCGGGTATTGGCATCCAGTACCTTACCTGTAAGCGTGTACGTAAAAATTTGTGCGCTGGCATGCAGGGTTACAAGCAGTATGGCAAAAAGGAAACAAATTTTTTTCATAAAAATATTTTGATGACGGATTTTATTGTAAAAGCATTGCTGTATTAATGCTGATAACAGGAGTGAAAATAAATAGAAAATAGTTTAGCTGTTGTTAAGATTTTACTCCAACGCAAACCTCACAGGTTTTTTTGCAGGGTACAGAAATAAGTGGAACTCTAAAAAACCTGTGAGGTTTTGTCAGAGGTTTTGCCAGATAATGCTTTGCTTAATTCCAGTTGCTTACAAGTATAAGCAATGGTTTCTTCAATGGGTGTGTACGCAAAGCCAGGTAAAAATCTTTTTAGTTTACTGTTGTCGTAATACACTTTGGCGAGTGCAGTTTTTGCTGTCTCTTTAGTAACCAACGGCTCTTTGCCATTCAATAAACTTTTTACTGCCTCTATCCGCCACACCATTTTAGCCAGTAAGGGTGTTACTTTTTTGTGCGGCTTTTTTTTATTAAATGCCATTGCAATGCTGTCAAAAATTTCTTTGTAGCTTTTATTTTCTGCACTTATAATAAAACGCTCACTGCTGATGTTGCTTTCCATTAAGGCAATCATACTGCGGGCTACATCCCGTACATCTGCAAAGCCAGTTACTCCTTCTGCATACCAGGGAAATTCATCGTACACTGTTTTAAATATTTGTGAGCTCCCGCTTTTCCAACTGCCTGCACCGAGTACGATTACGGGATTTACTATTACGGCATCAAGCCCTTCGCCCACTGCACGCCATACTTCCAGCTCACCCATGTACTTGCTTTGTCCGTAATAGCTGTTGCTGGTTTCCGGTGTCCAGTTCATGGATTCATTGATCAGTTCATTTTCTCTTATCCTGCCGAGTGCCGCTACCGAACTTACATGCACTAATTTTTTTACACTGGTGTTCAATGCAGTATTTACTACGTTGGCCGTACCTTCTACATTTATTTTATACAACTCATTTTTTTTGGAAGCATTGAAACTGACAAGGCCTGCACAATGATATACCTGTTGTATGTCCTGCATTGCTTCTTCCAGGCCGACCACATCCAGTATGCTGCAATGCACCTGTTGCAAAAGATTTGTATTAAAATTAGCAAGAGGAGTGTTGTTATAAATAGCTCTTATTTCTTTGCCTTGTGCAAGCAATTGTTCAATCAATGCTTTGCCTACTAAACCTGCGCCACCTGTAACTAAAATCATAATCAGCTATTGAGAGATTGAATGATGTAATCTGTTTATTTTTTTTCTAAATAATATTTTTGTTCTCAATACTGGTAAAA
>JAYWIB010000507.1:0-2331 GCA_043789265.1 Chitinophagaceae bacterium | reverse complement strand
ATCAATGGTTTAAATGGAGTAAGGTCGGCCAGTTTTAATTTTAGCAACAGCACCGTTACGGTAACCAATGTCGTTACTACTACTACCGTTTCAGCACTTTCCGCTGTAACTTATGGTAACACCACACCGGTAAATTTGGTAGCCACCGTGTCGCCTAATCCAGGTGCAGGTATAGCCGTAACTTTTAAAGATGGCACCACTATATTGGGCAGTGCCAATACAAGTTCAAGCGGCATTGCTACGTTTGCTTACACACCCACCAGTGCATTAAATGCAGGCACTCATACCATTAATGCTGACTTTGCGGGCGGAGGAAACTTTGCGGCAAGTACAGGTGCTGCCAGTTGGGTGGTAAATGCACGGTCACTAAACTTTACAGGCAGTAAAACATATGATGGCACGGCCACATTTACAACAGGACAACTTGCCGCAGGCAATATGGCTTATAGTGAGGCTGCCCCTACAATTACCGGCAGTGCTACTGTATCAAGCGCCAATGTAGGAAGCTACACCGCCTTTTCTACCAACAGCCTTAGCACCACCAATACCAATTATTCAGTATCGGGCGGTACGGTAGCAGTTACCATCAATCAGGCATTACCTTCAGTAACTACTCCACCCATCGCTTCAGATATTACAGCAGGTCAGTCCCTGGCATCCTCCACCTTAAGTGGCGGCGCAGGTAGTGTGCCAGGAAGTTTTGCCTTTACCACACCATCTACCACGCCACCTATAGGTACCAATAGTCAGCCGGTAACGTTTACACCAACAGATAATGTAAACTATACCACAGCCAGCACCTCGGCAAGTGTTACGGTAATTGGGTTAAGCGAAAGCACGGCTGCCTTCCGCAGCAACGGACCGGTAAACTTTACAACAAACTCCAACTGGCAATATTTTAATGGCAGCACATATGCAGGAGCCAGCAGCGCCCCCGGCACTGGCAACAGTGTAGAAATCCGCCATGCAGCTACTTTAGATACTGACTTTCCGATAGGCGCAGGCAAGGCCTTTACCATTTCCGCAGGCAGCCTCAGCATCAGCCCTACCGCCACATTATCTAAAGCAGATAACAGCGGCAGTGTAAACTTTGGCGGCTTCCCGGTAACGGTACAGTCGGCCCCCGCCGGTACGGGGTCTATAGGTACCATGGGTGTTACAGTAGCTGGCGCTAATAATGTAACGGTAGAGCGCTATCTGCCGCAAAACACTTACCGTGCATGGCGCTTACTGTCGGTACCCACTAAAGCGAGCGGACAAACCATTAAGCAGGCATGGATGGAAAACCAGGCACCGTTAGTGGTGCCTGCTGCACCATTTGCACAGTATGGTACGCTAATATCTACAGGCAGCAGTTCTAATATGGTAAATGGATTTGATGCAGTTACCCAGGCAGGTTCTATAAGGGGTTACAATGGTAGTGCCTTTGCCAGCTTAACTTCTGTTAACACCGCTATTGAAACTACCGGCGGCTACTTCCTTTTTGTAAGAGGCAACCGCTCCACCTCAGTAAATGTAAATGGCGGTGTTAGCCCGTATGCTAACCCCACCGCCACCACGCTGCGTACCAATGGTACCATTTACCAGGGCGATGTAACGGTAACATTGCCGCCAACAGTTACGTTTGGCCTCGTGGGCAATCTGTATGCAGCTGAAATAAACTTTGCCAGCATAATAAAAACTAATGTAGATGATAAAATGTATGTATGGGATGCCAAGCTGAATACAGGTGGCGGCTACCGCACTTTTTTAAATATTGGCGGTGGCACTTATACAGTGTCTGGCGGAGTGGATGCAGTTAACTTTCCATCTGTAACTACCAGCACACCTGCCATTCCATCCGGCCATGCGTTTTTTGTAGTACGTACAGCGCCAGGGGCATCCAGTGTTACGCTAAGCGAAGGCAGCAAAACAAACGGGCATGTAAATGCAGCCTCCCGGCCTGGACAGGTATCAGCAGGCACCTTTAGCACGCTGCTGTACGATGCAGCCGGCAAAATTACCATGGATGGAAATGTATTGATATTCGGCAGCCGGTACAGCAATGCGGTAGATGCAGCCGATGCAATAAAACTCTACAATCCATCAGAGAACATAAGCATCTTGAAAAACGGTAAAGCGCTGTCAATAGAAACCCGTACACTGCCTGCCGCACAAGATGAAATATACTTTGAACTGACGAACCTGAAGCAGCAGCAGTACAGCCTTGGCTTTGCGGCCACCAATCTGCCCGCAGGTATACAGGCTTTTCTTGCAGATGGCTACCTCGGCACCCTTACAGCAATTGATTTATCAGCCAAAGCAATGATTCCGTTTACAATAAACAGTGAT
>JAYWIB010000506.1:0-8245 GCA_043789265.1 Chitinophagaceae bacterium | reverse complement strand
CGGTATAATATTTTTGTATCTGTTCCCGTATTTTTTCAGCAATAACCGGCAGGGGATGCAGTGTGGTTAAAATAAAATGAGTGTACAAATTGTTGTACGCTATTTTCATTTTACCGGAGAATAAGGTAATAAGGTTTGATACTAAATTTATTTTTTCTACTAAGGTTTAACAAAGCAGGATTGCAAGTGAAAGCCCGTTAAATTTTTTTATTGAATTGGATTAATAAATTAATATTTTTCCTGCACCTCAAAATTTATTCCTGCGTAAATGAAAAGTATTTAAAGAGTTTTAATGCGTATAAAAAAAAGCTGCCTTGCGGCAGCTAAAACTAAAAAAATGCAAAAAAACTATTTTAATAGAGTTTGAAAAACAACCGTATTAATTTTTACGGGATATTTTTTTTTCAAATCGCTTAACCAGTTTTCTTCCAGTTGTTGCTGGTATTCATTTATCACCATGCTTCTTGCTTCTTCAAAACTACGCTGCACTTTCGGCGGATATACCTTCAGCACTTTTACAAAGCCGGCACTGTTGTCTGTTTCATTTTTTACGATATTGCTTAACGCACCTTCATCCAGTTTGCTGCCGGGCTTTATGGGCAACTGTGCTATTTCGTATCTGCCGGAATCAGCCTGTATCATGCCTTCACTTTCTGCTGCTATGTTTTTCCAATCCTGGCCACGGCTTATGTTTTCTGCTGCATATTCAGCATAGGCATAGTAGGTAGCATTTACCAGCACTACATCTGCACTTTGCTCCCACATAAATTTATTTTTGTTTGCCTCATAAAATGCTTTTAATACAGCAGGGTCAGCAGCAGCCTGATTCCATATCTTTTTACTCATTGCTTCAAACAGCAAATTGCCTTCCTTAAAATCCTGCAACTGATATTTAAATTCTGTGTTGTATTCCTCCAGGTGCCGGCGGTAATAATCGCTTACGGTTTTTTGTATAAATTTTTCCAGCAGTTCATGATAAGTTTCACCTGTATACAGCGCTGTATTTTGTTTATATGCTTTTACAAACGAAAACCATTCGCTTACTTTTACCTGCGTGGCAGCCATAGAAAAAATGGTTTCTTTGGCGATGGGATACCTGCGGTTGCTGGTAAGCAGCGTTACGCTGTCTGTAAAGCGAAATAATTCATCCTGCTTAACAGCAGTGTTTATTTTGAAATTTATTTTTGTTTTTGCTTCACTGATATTTATGGGATAATCATTTTCAAGCCTTGCCCTGAAATTCATCATATCAAATTTCAATTGCTGCAGTGTATCCAGGCTCATGTCTTTTGCTGCTTTTACTTTCAGTTTAAAAGTGGCATACAGATCAATATATTCTTTTAATGATTTTTCTTTGTTTTCTACCTGCGTAATATTTTTATTGAAAGCTCTTATAAATTCTTCTTTGCTTACTTCATTGCTGCCATACGTAAATACGGCCTGCGAAAGCAGGCTGCCGGAAATGCAGCAAGAGACAAAAAAAATTATGCATTGCTTTCTCATCAATATCCCGATTGGTTTTTTTTAAGATAGCAGCATTTTTTATTGCTAAAAAATGCTGCTGTTATTTTTTTAAAGTTTTTTTATTCAGTTGCTAATTTGTTTTTTCAATTTTAGCCACACCTTTTTTACCCGACTGCAGGTCTGTAACTTCCACCACATATACACCCCTGTTCAGCATGCCGAGATTTTTAATATTTACCTGCGGCAATTCTTTGGTTACTTTTTGACTGGTACTCATTATGGCCCTGCCAGACATGTCGAGCATCCTGATGGCCACCACCGTATTTTGATCAACAGACATGCTGATAGTAATTTCAGATACAAATGGATTGGGCATTACCTTAATGCTGCCATTGGCAGGCAGCTTTATTATGGCCACATTGCTGTATGCTTTTTTACCACTGATGTCAGTAATTATTATGCGGTAGTATACCATAGTGCCTGCTGACACTTCACTGATATCGTCTGACAACCGGTATTGTTTTTCTTCTGCAGTGTTACCGGCTGCTTTTATTTTACCGCCAATTTTTATGTACTTGCGGCTGTCTGTACTACGCTCCACTTCAAAGTAATCAGAATTTATTTCTGTAATTGTTTTCCAGTTGAGCGCCACTTCAGTACCTGTACGTGCTGCCGCAAGATTTAATCCTGAAACAGGCAATGTACTAAACCAGTTGAGGCTGTATAGTGCCGGCGTAGGATCACTTTTGCCTGCTGCGTCTATAAAGGAATAACTGAATTCTGTGCTCACTGAGCCTACTGTTACTGCTGTAAATTCTATCTTAAGCAATGATGGATTAAAATTGCTGAGTACCTGCCCTGCATTTACCAATGCACCATTGTAATAAAGGTTGGCATTTAACGGAGGCATTTCAATCAATACTGATCTTCCGCTGCTGCTGCATCCTGTTTTGCAATCCTCCGGATCGCTGCCACTTAATACCGGCGGATTGGTGCCGCCATTCAATGTAAGCACCAGGCCGATGGTGGGTGTTTTAATTTTAGTATCGTACTTATCTGAGTTGGGCAGTTGCTCAATACCAAAATCAAAATTTGATAATGAAGTAAAACCAAAAGCCCTGTTATCAATAATACCCATTGCACCAAAATCAATAATACCATTTCTTGTTTCTCCGGTGCTGATCCATTCAACAGGTAAATCGGGCGCAGGCGCCATGCTGCCTTTGTTGCCTTCAGTGGTAGATAATATCAGCGAATAACCTACACCGGGCGCTACATTTGATAAGCTGTATGTGCCATCATTGGCCACCGGTACCGCCGCCACTACATAGCCCATTGCATCTACCAGGTTTACGTACAAGCTGCCGCCAGCATTAGTTTCCGGCTCTGCAGCGCCTGCGTCTGTTACATTGCCATCCGCATCATCCCACACCTTTCCGCTTATGCTTATGCCGGGTGCCACCAGCAAATGCAGGCTGGCATTGGCACATAGCGGCTGTGGTGTACGTGTGGTAATATCGCAAACGGAATAAGTAATCAAATCTGGCCCTGTGTACCCAGCCGGTGGCATGTATGTGTAGGTGCCATTGGAATAAAATTGTACCGTGCCACCCTGGGTGGTGGTGGCTGCAATGCCCACCGGATTGGCCGGGCCTGCGGTATTAATAAACGTTCCATTCATTGATAAACTGTCTGCATTGGGGTCGCTGTCGTTATTTACATAAGAAGCAGTAACGGGCTGGCCTGTGGTGGTATACCCAAAATCATCACCGGCAAAAGGCGGATCATTCTGAGTGCCGTTTATATCTGCCAGTACATCTATGTGCAGGCTTGCTGCGGCCACTGTACCTGCAGTATTTGAAATAGTATAGCCGGCATCTATGCTGCCTGTAAAGCCAGCCGCAGGTGTATAGGTGTATGTGCCATCTGCATTGATGGTTAATTTACCTGCGTTTGGCACGGGCTTGCCATATATATCTATGCCTGCAATGGTAACTGTGCCGGGTGTGGTATTTATATCTGGTATACCATCGCCGTTAGAATCATAAGTGAAAAGGATGGCGGTAAATGAGAGGTATTTTGGATCCCTGTCATTCACAAAAAGATTGCCGGACACCGCAGAGCCATAGCTGATATTTTCATCATTGTTGGCAATGACGCTGTTGCCTGCGCCTGGCAAAGGATCCACCGTAATTACCAGCATTGCGGTATCGCATGCAGATGGAATTCCATTGTCGCATATCCTGTACGGGATACTTACCGTGCCGGTAAAAGCGGGCGACGGATCAAAAGTATATTTGCCAGTGGCATTAAACACAAGCGTGCCTGCATTGGCAACGGCTGCACCCGTTTTATCAGTACCACTTACCATGGCGCCGCTTGCAATAGTGGCCTTGGTGGAAGGATGCAGAAAACTGCCAAAATTTTGCATGTTACTTTCCTGATCAAAATCATTAATGCTGATAACACCGCTTACATTCACATCTTTCCAGGTACTGTTTTCATCATTTACAGTATACGTCAGCATTCTTTTTACACCAAAGTCCAGAGAGCTTCCGCAGGTGCCTGAAGTGCTGAATTTAAATGACTGTAAGGACGCGGTAGTTAAGGCTGTGTTTGCAGGAATGGAAGACGGCACAAGCCCCAGCATATAACATTGATCGTACTGTAAAAACTTGATGGAAATATTGTCAATAAACACAAGGTCGCCTTCATCCGTTCTGCTATTGGTTATTATACGCAAAAATGTTTTATTGCTTCCGTTGTATGCCGCTGTATTAATGCTCAGGTTGGAAATGTTTACATAATTTGGGTCGTATGTATTATTGCCCCAAATGGTGTAGATGGTGTTGTATGTGGAACCATCGCTGGACAATTGTATCTGCACATTTTCATTGCTCGAAAGTGCTGTGCTTGCTTTGCGGTAAGAGAAACTCAGGTAAGCCTGTGTGGCAAACTCAAGACTGAACTCTCTTATGGCAGACATACTAATATCATCGAGCCGCAGTGCAAATCCAAAGGTACTGTCCTGTACTATTTCCACATCTGCATCTGCCGGTGCCGGTGTTACACAAAATCCGCTGGAAGCGTCTCCATTGTCTTTCCAGTCATTCCGCCATGATGCACTGCCATCGGAGCCGGAGGCACAACTGCTTCCGCCTGCCAGCAAATCAAAATTATCTGCTATAATTTTTTCCGGGGCTCTTACAAATTGATAATATCCGTTGATGTCAACATTAACCGAATCAATTAATTCATTTGTATTGATGCTGTTATTGCAATTGCCGTCTACATACAGGTAAATTTTTGCGGGGGAAATACCGGTGCCGCCATCATTCCTTACCCCGTCCTGATTTTTATCCATAAATACCTGGCCGGTAATAATGTTCATCCCGGTAGGAGAAGGACATGCTCCAATGGTAACGTATACAATAGCGGTAGCACAAATTACAGGGGTGGGTGTGGTGCACACATTATATTGAAACGAATCAAGGCCAACAAAAGCTGTATTGGGTGTGTAAATAATACTTCCTGCAGAAGTAATAGTAACTGTGCCATTGGCGGGCTGCAGGAGCCCGGCAGCAGTTACCGAAGCGATATTGATAACACCCATAAACACTGCATCATTTTTAAGCACCTCAATATTTACAGGCGTGTTTATAAGTGTGACTGCATTGTCGGTGTTTGCAAAAATTAATTTTTCTTTACAAAAAGGCTGTATGGTGGAACCTACGTCCCAGCTTGGGTTTGCGGCCAGCGCAGTTTCAGGATCCTCTCCATATACGGCGGCTATTTTGGCGCCATTGCAGGTGTACACTGCAGTACCGCTTTGGTTGTTATCAGATGCATCTTTTATTTTAACATAATTCAATGCATTCAATGGCATAGCAATGTCAAACTTTAAACCGCAGGGGCTTGTATTTGGTCCATTGGATACATCTCCATCATACTTTACATACAGGGTGGTATTGGCACTGGGCGTTACCCATATTGGATTGTCGTTCCTCGTCATGTTGGTAGAGCCTGGTGCCCAGGCCACGCTGGCAAAATCTGTAAGCCTTGCTTCCGAAATCAGGTTGAAAGCCCAGTCCCTGGTAGCGCCATCATTACCGCCACCACCGGGTGTATAAGAGTCCACAATTTCAATGGCTACAAAAGATTCTTTGGTAGGATTTACAAATTTATAAGCCGAGGTCGTGGAAAGCGGCATGGCAAATCGGAACGAACTGTTGGCACCTAAAGCAATGGTGCCGCTTGCCGGGTCGCCGGAACTCCAGTTGATATTGATAGGTCTGTTTAAACTGTTGTACAGCATTACCACTGCTGTATCCAGCGGTGCAGTAGTGCCGGGGCCTGTGGTGGGTACCGGGGTATAATAAACATTGGAATACCACGTAGCAGGAAAAATTGGTATTTCCCTGGAAGAGTAGCCGTCTATTCCTGAAAAATGGGCATCCAGTCCAATGGATTTATCGGCTGTAATTACAGCGCCTGCAAGTACTTTTGTGCCGGCTGGTGCGGTGGTGCTGTCCACCAGCATTACCTGTCCTTCATTCAATGTAAATTTTGTTTCAAAATCGCCATCAGCATCCCTGTCTATTTCCACGTAGGTGTTGTTCTGCGATGCCCGTACAAAAAGCGCTGTATAGCGGAAATCTCTGCTCGGTAAATTTTGTCCTACAGGCAGTGTAAACAATTCTCCAAATTCTGATGGATATGCAGACACATTTGTTTTCATACATTGTACCGCAATAGTGGATGGTTCGCCGCATACCTGCGTTACAGAAATTTGCCCGCTGGAATACAGTTTATCCTTTCCGTCGTAAAACCGGTTAGATACCACACGTGGTGTAGGCATGGTGTTGTCCAGTACAATATTACCACCTGCAGGTATCACATCAGTTGGATAACCAGGTGCAGCGCCATTAAAAATATTTCCATCTCCCCACACTTCAGTAGTAGATTGTAAAGGGTTAAGTATATCGGCTTCATAGCCATCTTCCCAATGATCCCAAATCAGTTTAATACCGGGATAGGATATTTTTAAACTTATGATGGTGCGTATATTGGTGGTGGGCAGGGCAGCGGCTGCATCGGCAGACCTTGCTAATGCAAGCTGGGCTTCGTTTTCAGCATATGGCATGTAATATATCTTGCTTTTAGAAGCATCTCCGCAAATATTAAATGTAACAGGCAATATGTTAACAATCACCCTTGCTGTAGCACACAGCGGAGCAGGAGTGGAGCGATCGCATATTTGATAAACAAGCGTGTCGTTCCCCGTAAAAGTTCCGTTGGGCAGGTAAGTAATTTTATTGTTGTCAATAATGGCATCCCCGTTTTTTGGATTGCTGATAATGGTAAGCGATCCTGAATCAATGTTATTATTGGGGTCAGTGTCATTTGAAAATACATCCACATCCAAAGGTTCTCCGCCATTGCCTGTGGCAATATCATCATAGGCTGTGGGAGGGCAGGTAAGACAGGTAGAAATGCTTACTGAATTGGTATGTGTTACTGTATTTTCGTACCCCTCTTTTGCAGTAGCGCTTATGTTATAGGTAGTAGCTCCCATTGGTACCACCCAGGTAGTCTGGAATATTTTGGTACAGCCTAAATTATATACAGTGGTACCGGCAGTAGTACTGCCGGGAGTAACGGTAACATTCAAGCTTCTGATATCAGCATAACCGAAGGGGTCAGTTACAGTAGCACGTATGTATCTTGTAGAACCTTCGAGGGAATTTGACACCAACGTACCAACAGGGTAGGCGGCAGTGTAAAGTCCTATAGAATTTACGTTGATAAACGTGGATACCGGTAAGTCAATTCGGGAAGGTTTTGTTTGACTATCGTATTCTATTTTAAATGAAACATCTGTTTGTAAAGTATTAATCACCAGTGTTATGGCCTGCCCAGTTGCAATGGTAACATCTGCCGGTAAAGTGCCTGTCCATGTAAGTAAACCAGTGCCACTGTTATATACCGGGTTTGAAAGTGTGATGATTGTAGTGGCACCATATTTTAGCGTGGCTGTAATCGCCGGATTTGCAGGCATGCTTCCGTACACAAGGCTTATGTAATTTGAAATGGTAATGGTACCCGCCTTAATTGTAAGCGGACTGCATAATATAGGTGTTTGTGTAAATGAAGTCGTTTTGCCGGTAGTGCCCAATTTAATAATGGCGCCTCCGGAGTCTACATTAGATGGCAGGCTTGAAAGGACAGACCATGCCGTTCCATTATAGCTCCAGAAGTCTTTAGAATTATTTCCCCTCAATGCATAGCTAAGCTGGTCGTCGGAGATTAATGCACCACCTTTAAAAACCGGATTGGGTGTATTGGCACCCAGCACCCAGGTATTGGTACTTACATTGTATTTATATGAGCTGTTGAAATTACCGCCCCGTAAAGCATACACAGACGTTCCGTCAAATCCTAATGAACCGCCACCATCAATACCCATTGACAAGGCAGCCATTACCGACCATGTATTGGTGGCCACAGTGTATTTCCAAAAAGTACTTGTGCCGCTTCCCCTTAATGCAAAAATATCCGTACCGTTTGTAGTAAGTGAGCCACCCCAGTCTACCGTTGATGACGAGGGCGCTGGTGCCATTACTGTCCATGTGTTGGTGGCAATGCTGTACTTCCAGAAAGTGGTTGTGCTTCCGCCTGCAAATGCGTAGATAGCGCCGTTAACGTGTACCAATGCTGCTCCACCCGACACAGGTGATGGCGTACTTGCCATAGCTGACCATGTATCGCCTGCAGGATTGTA
>JAYWIB010000505.1:0-2338 GCA_043789265.1 Chitinophagaceae bacterium | reverse complement strand
ATTTCTCTTTTTTATAAATTTTATTTTGCTGCAAAATATCTGTCAGCAGCATGCTGTTGTTTTTTGCTGCAGCCAGTATACTGTTGCTGATTGCATTGAATTCTTCTGCAGTAATGATGGTGCTTTGCAGGCTGATGCAGTTATCGCAGATGCCGCAGTTTTTTATATTTACATCATTAAAGTATCCGGCCACCTGCGTGCTTCTGCACTGCATCCTGTTATCTATGTACACATGCATGGCTTTCAGCCTTGTTTCAAAATTTTCTTTTCGTTTGTTATAATCCTGCAGGTTTATTTGAAAGCTGTCTGCATACATCCTGTTCAGCAACAGTGTTATTTGTGGTTTGTCTTTCTGCGGCTGGTATTCTATTATGCCAAATTTAATAAGCTCTGTCAGTTGCTCCTGCAGACGGGCAGGGGTGATGCGGATAAAATTTGCCAGCAATGTTTCCTGCACTGCTGCCGGATAATCAAAGATGCCTTCGTACGATCGCAGGAGACCTTTTATCAGCGGCTCATACTGTGGATGATCCTGTTCAAAATTATTCAGCGCATCTTTAGTGGAGGTAAATACAATGTTGGATGGTTTAAAAAAACTTTCGTTGAAGCTGAGTATGCCTTCCTGTTCGAGCGTTTTAATAGCGTAGTTGGCTGTAAGAATATTTAATTTAAATGCCTGCGAAAAAGTGGTGACATCAAAATCATAAGCAATACCCTCGCCGCCGCCGGCAGGCACCTGCAGGTAATTCATCAGCGCCATGTATACATTTTTTATGGCCGCCCTGTCCGGGTAGCGGATGTTTACCTGCAACAGCATGTCGCTCAATTCTCTTTCATTGTACAGCAATACAGCGTACGATCTTTTGCCGTCTCTTCCTGCCCTTCCTGCTTCCTGGTAATAATTTTCCAGGCAGTCCGGCACTTCATAATGCACCACCACCCGTACATCTGGTTTATCAATGCCCATACCAAATGCATTGGTGCAGGCAATCACCCTTGTGCTGTTGTTTATCCAGCTTTCCTGTTTGCGGTTTCTTTCATCATTGCTTAATCCTGCATGGTAAAAATCTGCATTTATTTTGTGCAGCCTTAATAAATCTGCCACCTCTTTTGTATGCTTGCGGCTTTTGCAATACACGATGGCGCTGCCGGGTACATTCCGCAATATTTCCAGCAATTTATTTTGTTTGCCTGCCATATTAAAAACACTGTAAGAAAGATTGGGCCTTTCAAACGACTGCTGAAAGCGTTGCTGCTGCGCAGAAAATTTTAATTTTTCACAAATATCATCCTGCACTGTTTTAGTGGCAGAGGCCGTTAATGCGAGGATGGGAATAGCAGGCAGGTGTTCTCTCAACTGTGCAATGCGCAGGTAGGGTGGCCGAAAATCATACCCCCATTGTGATATGCAGTGGGCTTCATCTACTGCTATCAAACTTATTTTCATTAATGGCAAAAACTCCAGGAACAACGGTGTTTCCAGCCTTTCGGGAGAGACGTACAAAAATTTATAATTACCAAAGGCTGCATTCTGCAGGGTCTTTCTTACTTCTATAAACGACATGCCTGAATACACCGACAATGCTGGTATGCCTTTCTTTTTTAAATTTTCCACCTGGTCTTTCATCAATGCAATCAGAGGGCTTATCACAAGACAAATACCTTCGGCTGCAAGCGCCGGTACCTGAAAGCAAATGGACTTTCCACCACCGGTGGGTAACAGTGCCAGCGTATCTTTCCCCTCCATTACCGAATGGATAATTTCTTCCTGGAGCGGACGAAAAGAGGAATAACCCCAATATTGCAGCAGTATTTTATGGATAGATTGCACAGGTGTAATGTATAAAATTAATGCACGCAGGTGTGAGTGGCAATATTAAATTAAATGGGTGCATTTTTTTTAATTAAGGAATAATAAATTAAGACATTCACCAATGCACGCTCAAGTATTTTATTTTCTCTGCTTTGTTAATCTCAAACCATCTGGCCATTCAAAAACTTTTAGAATGTCGAAGTCCGTTGTGGCTGTTCCCCCAATACCGAGATAGAATCACCAACAATCTTACCCCACCTAAGCTTTAGCAATGGTGTTTTATGTTGCAATTTTATTTTTCCACAGTTGATACATCAAATTTGTCAATTCAAGTTCTGCAGCATTTACTTAAAAAAATCAGCATTTTATTTTTGCTTTATAACCTAAAAAATTACATCATGGTGAACAAACAAAACCTGTTGTGGCCATAACATTTAAATTTTAATCAACCAAATTAATACAACAATTATGAAACAGTTTTCTTTATTCTTGGGTATTGCCTTAGCAATAATTTTTACTTCGTGT
>JAYWIB010000504.1:0-2339 GCA_043789265.1 Chitinophagaceae bacterium | reverse complement strand
GTTACTTTTCCAAAAGCAGCATAACCCTGTTTATCACCCACGCCAGCATTGCCAAAATCATATTGAGATTGATCGCCAATACAGATAAAAAATTCTGTACCTGCAGTACCGGGTGCTGTACGTGCCAGGGAGAGCGTGCCATCCTTATGTGTAAGCCCGGATAACTGAGTGCTTTCATGCGGTATGCCTGCAATAGTTTTTTCTTTTGCGGTAAGCCATGTACCGCCCTGTATAATGCCGGCGTTGGAACTGGATGACAAGCCTTCCTGCAGCACCACTCTGTAGAACTGTGCATTTTTGTAATAGCCCGAATCAATGTATTGCAAAAATGCTGCAACGGTTTTAGGCGCCTTATCAGGATAAAGGGTGGCGTTGATATCACCAAAATTTGTACTGATTATAATATTGGGGGAATTCTTGTGCGAAGCCTGCTTGCAGGAAAAAAACAGGCAGCAGATGCTGATAAAAATTTTATTCATTTACTAAAATTTATCAAGATGAACGCAAGTACAACTTTTATTGACATGACGGTAAAAGAAAAATATTCATTGCGCTGCACTGTTATTGATTAACAAAACAGCTTACTTTTATTGCTGCAAATTATTAATTATTATGAAACAGGTATCCGTTATTTTACTTTACCTATTTTTTATACAATCCGCAGTGGCACAGGGTAGAAAAATAAATGCACTGCCTGATTCAACAAAAAAAATAATGACAGTGGAGGCGGGCTGTGGCCAGTGCCGCTTTACATTGCCCGGCAAAAGCTGCGACCTTGCCGTGCGGTTCAATGGCAAAGCATATTACGTGGATGGTACCCATATTGATGATCATGGAGATGCACATGCCGCCGATGGTTTTTGTGAAGCCACCCGTAAAGCCGAAGTGCAGGGAGCGCTAATGGATGACCGGTTTAAAGTAACTTATTTTAAACTGCTGCCTGCCGGTAAAAAAGCCCGCAAATAAAAATTCTGGCAAATAAAAACCAGGCTAACCTGGTTTACAAATGATTAAAGTGAGCTGTATGTTATACTAATTTTACATTAACCGCCACAGGTCCTTTTACACCCATCTCCACTTCAAAGCTTACTTTATTATTTTCTTTAAGCGGCTCTTTCAGCGAATTGATGTGTACAAAAATACTTTCCTGTGTTTCTAAATCTCTTATGAAACCATATCCCTTGGCTTCATTAAAAAAACTTACCACACCACTCCTGATAAGGTCTGCAGGATCGATAGCCTGCTGCTTGGGTACACCAATCTCAATGTCTTCCAGCTTAATCTTCTTCATTTTTTTTGGATCGGGTGGAGTAGCCGAGAGGTTGCCATTTTCATCCACATAAGCAAGCATATCATCCAGTTTAGAGGATTTTGGATTGTCTTTCCGTTCCTGTTTTCTTTCTGCCTTTTCTTTTTTACTTTGTTCTTTCTTTTTCTGCCTTTCTTTTTTATTCCAGGTATCTGCCATATTTAATAAGTATTTTTTTAGATAGTTTCTTCAGCTTCGGCTTCCTGTGGAGCTGCAACTGTAATGTTTTTAATGGTTAACTGAAAATCGTTGCTCATTGAAAATTCATATTGATTGTCTTTAATAATCCTGGACAGTTGTTCTTCTTCCTGCAGCAGCAGTACTAAATCTTTAGCCAGCGGCGGATGTTTAGCAGCGTTTGTCATTTTACCTTTATCCAGTTGAAAATGACTGAAGCTGAATTTTATTTTTCTCCCTGCAGCAGCTCTCTCAAAATCAGTATGATTCATTTTAAGCACTTGCTCTTCCACTGCAGACTTTTTTAATAGAATTGAAATTACGGGAAGATATTTTTTCCACGGCTGTCTGAACATACAGGTTGTTTTTTATTAATGAATAAAATCAATGTAAGATATGTAAACCGGCGCTTAATTATTTTCGCTCAACCGGGTAAATTCAGTACCATTAAAAATCCTGGCAAGGCTGTGATCTTTTGTTTTCTCCCACTCTTCCAGTTTGGCCAGTGTTACAATGCGCCAAAAATTTTTTGATTTCAGTTCATCATAATCGTTCGTGCGGATAAACACACCCTTAACAGTATCCCTTTGCCTGAAATGAATGTTAACTTTTGGATTGTTTTGTTTTTTGTTGTCAATGAATTTTTCGATCATGTCATTCGTCATCTGTGATAATTTAAGTTTTAAAAAAACTTGAGTTCAATACTGGTGTAAAGGAAAAATGAGGGAGAGAAATAAATGATTCGCTTACAAGAGATTACCCAAATAGGGTGTAAATGTACGGTTTATTTGGGTGAGTTTGGCTTTTAGTTTTGTACAATATCTCATGCAGGCCTCTGTTTACATGTGCGGAT
>JAYWIB010000503.1:0-8268 GCA_043789265.1 Chitinophagaceae bacterium | reverse complement strand
CTTTTAAATATTTTTCTTTGGCATTTCTGCTTACAAAAATTACCGGTATTGCTGTTGCCTCCGATTTATCTCTTATTTCAAATTTCAATCTGTCGTCTGTAGCGGAGCTGTTGTAAATAATAAATGCAGTGGCACCCATTTTAGCTGCAGCCGCAGCTTTGGTTTTTATTCCATCGGTCAAATCATAATGAGGATTTGTGTTGTTTGATTCTATCATTTCCTTCATATCAAAAAACCAGGGGCTGCCGCTCTCCTGCAATGCCAGTGCGGCCGTAGCTTCCAGCGAAGTATTGGGGCTAAAGGCAAGCGGAAAAAATTCCTTTTCAATTTTTAAATCATTGCCGTTGATGATTAAGTGAGTGGATGGATGAATTGATTTGCCATCATTGATTTCAAATTCCTGTAGAAAACCATTTGCACCTTTTGGCTCCAGACCCGTTTTTATAAACTCCTGTATAATATATTCGCTGGCCAGTTTTTCACCGGCAGTTCCTGCACGCCGCCCTTCCAGCTTATCATCCGCCAGGTAAGTAACGTGTGCCTGCAGACTTGCTATAATAGCTTTGTCTGCCTTTTTTAATTTTTGTGCGTAGGTAAACTGAAAGAAAAAAAGGAAAAGCCAGTAAAGATTTTTCATAAAATTTTTTATTGGGTTGGGGCAAAGGTAATCCGGCAATATAAATCCGGCAATACAAAAATATTTTACTAAAAACTGCAAATGCTGCGCCAAAGAAAGAATTTTTTTAACCGTATACCGAAAAGCTTCTTTCCCATTTCGTAACCACATACCATTGATTGCGTTTACTTTTGCTGCCATTTAAACTTGGCAAAAAATATCAACATAGCATTAGTTGGCAACCCTAACAGCGGTAAAAGTTCGCTCTTTAATACCCTTACCGGGTTAAACCAAAAAGTGGGCAACTTTCCCGGAGTAACGGTTGATAAAAAAACAGGCCATTGTACTCTTAGCGATACTGTTACCGCCAACATCATTGATTTACCCGGCACCTACAGTCTTTATCCAAAGCGGGCAGATGAATGGGTATCGTACAAAGTAATGCTGCAGCAGGATACAGCCGTGCAGCCAGATATGATTGTGCTGGTGGCCGATGCAAGTAACCTGAAACGCAATCTGCTTTTTTGCTCGCAGATTATTGATTTAAAAATGCCCGTAATAGTTGCACTTACCATGATGGATCTTGCAGCAAAAAAAGGCACGCAGGTAGATATCGCCGGGCTTGAAAGAGAATTGGGTGTGCCGGTAATTGCCATCAACCCCCGAAAAAATAAAGGTATTCCGCAACTGAAAAAATTGCTTGAGCAAACAGCCAACATAAATTTTATAAAGCCAAGGCCATTTATAGATAACAAAGCGCTGGCGGAAAAGCCCGTGGAAGAACTGATGCAATTGTTTCCCGGCATCAGTGATTATAAGGCATTGCATTTTCTTATCAACCACCGGCATTTTGAATTAAGTGCTGCACAAAAGGAGCAGATAGAAGCAATAGAAAACAGGCATCATTTTAATTCCACCAAAACGCAGGCGGAAGAAATTATGCAGCGCTATAGCCGCATCAAACACATCATGCAGCAGACGGTGGTGGAAGCCGACCCTTTGAAAAAAGCGCTGGTTTCCGAAAAATTAGACAACATACTGCTGCACCGCAGGTGGGGTTATATCATTTTAATTGCCGTGCTGTTCCTGCTTTTTCAAAGTGTATTCTGGCTGGCGCATTATCCAATGGATGCCATTGAATGGGCCTTTGGAAAGCTGAGTGGTTTTTTTGGCGCCGAGCTGCCGGCCGCCTGGTGGACCGATTTATTTATCAACGGTGTGCTGGCGGGTCTTAGCGGTATCATGGTTTTTATTCCGCAGATAATGATATTGTTTGGCCTTATTACATTGCTGGAAGATACTGGCTACATGGCCCGTATAAGTTTTCTTACAGATAAGCTGATGCGTAAAGCAGGATTAAATGGTAAAAGTGTAATGCCTATGATCAGCGGCTTTGCATGTGCCGTACCGGCCATCATGAGCGCAAGAAATATTGAAAACAGAAAAGAGCGGTTGCTCACCATAATGGTAACACCGCTTATGAGCTGCAGTGCAAGGCTGCCTGTATACAGTATTTTAATTGCACTGGTTATTCCTTCTGAATTATACTTTGGATTTTTAAGCTTGCAGGGGCTTGTTATGATGGGGCTTTACGTGCTTGGTACCGTAATGGCGCTGACAGCCGCATGGGTAATGAAATGGTTTATTCACATACAGGAAAAAAGTTTTTTTATTCTTGAGTTACCCGTTTACCGAAACCCCCGCTGGAAAAATGCATTAACCACCATGGTGGAAAAAGCAAAAATATTTGTGTTTGATGCAGGAAAAGTAATTATGGTAATTAGCCTGCTGCTGTGGGCATTGAGCAACTATGGCCCACAAAAAAGAATGGCTGCCATAGCAGCAAACTATCAGCAGCAAATACAAAATAATCCTGCACTGGAAAGCGATTTAATAAAAGAACGCAAAACGGCAATGCTGCAAAATTCTTATGCAGGCATACTTGGCCAGGCTATTGAACCTATTATACGTCCACTGGGGTTCGATTGGAAAATTGGGATTGCACTTATTACATCTTTTGCTGCAAGGGAAGTATTTGTGGGTACCATGGCTACACTGTACAGCGTGGGTGATGATGCCAATGAAAACAGCAACACACTCCGCCAAAAAATGGCTGCCGCTAAAAAGCCCGATGGCACTAAAGTGTACACACTCGCCACTGGTGTATCGCTCATGATCTTTTATGTATTGGCCATGCAATGTATGAGCACGCTGGCGGTAGTAAAAAGAGAAACACGTAGCTGGAAGTGGCCACTCATTCAGTTGATATACATGACCGGCCTTGCATGGCTGATGAGCTGGATGGCGTATAATATTTTCAATTAACAGGTAAAAAAATCTTCTGCTTTTTTTTTATCGCCCTGCTCTAAAAAATATTTTTCTGTATGATTCACATTGCAGAGGTAATTCCTTGGAATCATCAGCGCAAAGAATCAGCAGGCAATGAATGTTACTTTTAAAAACAACATGCGAAAAAAATTTTTGGATAAGAATCTAAAAAGCCCCGTTAAAAATCCGGGGCTAAATTAACAACCATTACCAACAAGTACTTACCAGTCCACCTCATAACTGATGCGGTTTTTCACCTGGGGATATATTCTTCGGTAGAGTTCGTTTAATATTTCTTCTTTACGGGGCATGTTATTGTACTGGCTGTTATTTATCATAGCCCAGTCGTTGCTGCTGAGGGCCCTGCTGTCGCCTGTGTAAGTGGCATGTTCCTGCTGCCAGTCAAACTGATCGCTGTAGCTGTTATAACCAATACTTTTTCGGCTACCCATGTCTGTTATGTTTACATCCATTTGTCCACGAGCTGTAAAAGACTGGCGCTGTACATACACGGTAGCCCTCACTGTCTGGTATACATTGTGTCCATTGGTATCTGTACCAATTGCAATTTGCCTGCTTGCATTGCGGCTGTAACTGGATACATAGGGCTGCGGTATATCCATATTGCGGAGGGTAAGCGACACTACCCAGTCGGGGCGCACATTATCACGCCTTGCTTCCCACTCTGTATAAAACTTAGCGGGATACCTGCTGGCATATTTACCACCTAAATCCCTAACCAAATTTTGCTGAAAATATTCGTTGCTGTAATTATAGCCCATGTTGCCCAAGCCCGTATTAAAGAAAAACGAATTGTCTTCCACCGGGTTTATTAAAACAGATACTATGCTGTTGTTAAATGCAGTATCTATTTTTTCCCGGGCATCTTTATAACCATTTACCCATTTATCGGAGTCTTTAAAAAATTGATATGCTTTTTTTAAATCATTCCTGTTATCCCCGGAATAATACTGCAGCCCTTGCTGGTAATAATCTTCTGCTGCAGCCTTTTTTACTTCAGCAATCTCCTGCTGATAGTTTTTTGGTTTTACAAGGCCTGCAGCCGCATCAGTATTTTGTATTGCCTCATACATGTTTTGCAGGGTGCTGTATTCAGCAGTTATTCTATCCCATTTATTTAAATCTGCATCGCCTGCCAGATATTCAATTTTTTGAAGATGCCGCTGCTGTGCTTTTGTGTACAGCACGGGCAGTGCTGCATTTGCAGCTTCGTCGTCACTTTTTTTATTGAGCTTTTTTATTACATCAAAAACAGTTCGGTCTTCATCTGCTCTTGATAAATAGTCTTTCGATGATTTGCAACTGCCCAATAAAAATGCAGCAGCAAAAATGAATAAAATGTTTTTTTTCATGGCTGGTTATCCTCCTGTTTTTATTTACGCAAAACAAATACCAGCGGCATTGTATATTCATTATTTGTTCAATGTTTAACAATTTAAAACAGCGCTGTTATTTTTTAAGTATTGCAGCTAAGGCTTACTTTTACAGCGATGAGCACAATGATACAAACAGAGCACCTTGTAAAGCGGTATGGCAGCCGCACCGTGGTAAATGATGTTTCTTTTAATGTAAAGCAGGGAGAAATAGTTGGCTTGCTTGGGCCAAATGGCGCCGGTAAAACCACCTCGTTTTACCAGGTAGTGGGGCTGGTAAAGCCAGATGCCGGAGAAGTGTTTCTGGATGATGAAAACATTACCAACCTGCCTATGTACAAGCGGGCGCAAAAAGGCATTGGGTATTTACCACAGGAAGCGAGTGTATTCCGCAAGCTGAGTGTAGAAGATAATATTTCGGCAGTACTGGAAATGATGAAGCTGAACAAGACGGAACAAAAAGAAAAATTAGAAAGACTGCTGGATGAATTTCGATTACAAAATGTAAGAAAAAACAATGGCGACACACTCAGCGGCGGCGAAAGAAGGAGAACAGAAATTGCACGGGCGCTGGCGGTGGATCCAAAATTTTTTTTACTGGATGAACCCTTTGCCGGCGTAGACCCCATTGCGGTGGAAGACATACAGGCCATTGTAGCAAAATTGAAATTTAAAAATATCGGTATACTTATTACTGACCACAATGTAAATGAAACGCTTTCCATCTGCGACAGGGCATATTTATTGATTGATGGCAAAATATTTAAACACGGCACGGCTGAAGAACTGGCCAATGATGAACAGGTACGCAGGCTTTACCTGGGCCGCAATTTTGAACTGAAGCGAAAAGATTACCTGTATGATGAAGCATCGCAATAGACAATTTTACTGTTTATACTTTTCGCTGCAGGTTATTGTGTATTGACTGCATGGCTAAATCATTTTTTTTACATATTCAATTGCTGATTAATCATCTGTCTCCCTAAAAATTCTTCAAGAAAAAAATTAATGAATGCAGGATATTTTTGCAGTTCATAAAATTCGCCTGTATTGCGTATTTTGCTGAATAGAAATGAAATTTCTTTCCCCCACCATATCAAAGTTGGCACGTATGCGGCTGTGGCGTATAGAAAACTGGAGCAATCATCCGGAAGCAGCCCAGCGTGAGGTGTTGCAGGATTTGGTAACAGCAGCACAATACACCGAGTTTGGAAGGAAATATAATTTTTCCACATTGTTTACGGTTAAAGATTTTAAAAAGCAGGTTCCCATCCATGATTACGACAGCATAAAACCCTATGTACACCGGATGATGGACGGAGAAGAAAATGTTTTATGGAATACACCTGTAAACTGGTTTGCAAAAAGCAGCGGCACCACCTCTGATAAAAGTAAATTTATTCCGGTAAGCGATGAGAGCCTGCAGGACAATCATTTTCAGGCAAGCAAGGATGTGCTTAGTAATTATTACAAAAATTTTCCTTCCAGCGATTTGCTTACGGGCAAAAGCCTGGTGGTGGGCGGCTCTCACCAGTTGATAACCCTGCATGAAGAACTGGATATACAATATGGCGACCTTAGTGCCATACTGATGCAGAACTCACCCTTTTGGGGTCAATGGCTGCGTACACCCGAACTGAGTATTGCCCTGCTGGATGAATGGGAAAATAAAATAGAAAAACTGGCGCAAACTACTGCCAATGAAAATGTAACTTCTCTTGCAGGCGTACCCACGTGGACGCTCCTGTTGCTTAAACGCATTCTGGAAATAAAAAATAAACAAACCATTAAAGAAGTGTGGCCTAACCTGGAATTGTACATCAATGGCGGCGTATCGTTTGTACCTTACCGAGAGCAATTTGATAAAATAATTGGTGATAAAATAAATTACCTGGAGATATACAATGCCAGTGAAGGTTTTTTTGCGGGCCAGGAAAAACCAGATGATGACGGTATGCTGCTGTTTACCGAGCATGGTATTTTTTATGAGTTTATGCCGGTGGAAGAATATAGAAAAGATAATCCACAAACGGTGGGGCTTAAACATGTGATTAAAGGAAACAATTATGCCCTTGTAATAAGCACCACCGGCGGACTGTGGCGGTACCTGGTGGGTGATACCATACAGTTTACCTCATTGAATCCTTATAAAATAAAAGTAAGCGGGCGGCTGAAACACTATATAAATGCATTTGGTGAAGAGGTTATTATTGAAAACGCAGATAGTGCAATAGCAGCCGCCTGCGAAAAAACAAAGGCAGTGGTAAATGATTATACTGCGGCGCCCATTTACTTTTGTGATACAGGCAATGGCACACATGAATGGCTGATAGAATTTGATACAGCGCCTGATAACCTCAACAGCTTTACCGCCGAATTAGACAATGCTTTAAAAAATTGCAACAGCGATTATGAAGCCAAGCGGCACAAAGACATTGCATTGAGGATGCCCGTGGTGCAATCGCTTGCCCGTGGCACATTTAATAAATGGCTTCGCAGCAAAGGCAAGCTGGGCGGCCAGCACAAAGTACCCAGGCTAAGCAACGACAGAAAAATTTTAGAAGAGATTTTATTAATAGCCAACTTTGCAGAATGAAAATTAAAAGCCTCCAATTAAAAAACTTCAAACGGTTTACCGATTTAACAATACAGGATATTCCTGAGAGTGCTAAACTGGTATTGCTTATTGGAAGCAACGGCAGCGGAAAGAGCAGTGTTTTTGATGGGTTTGAAAGAATATCGAGTTTGACCATAGACAAAGGCCTTTCTCAATATATAAGGAATATTGATTACTACTCAAAAAACAAAACTAACGACTATAATATACAAATAACCGCATCAGAAGGGATGGTATTTGACAATTTAAATTTTTCGAACTTGCCTTTATTAAACAGCTTTTACGGCAGAACAAGTTTCAGGCAAATCCCAAGACTTACAAGAACCGGGTTAGGAAATTCACCTTTTGATATTGAAAAAAATACAGACAGGCCACTTTCATTTATAGACAGGGATCAGCGTTTCGAAAACGATCTTGAACATATTTTTGGCAGACTTTTGAAAGAATACTTTATATCAAAAGATAAATCAGAAATTGCTGAACTCGTTATTGAACCAATCAATGAGTCTTTTGTAAAAATTTTTGGTTCTGAAAATGGAACTGTTTTAACGCTAACAGAAATAATCCCGCCGCTTGAAGGAAAGATTGCGGAAATATCATTTAAAAAAGGTAATTCAACATTTCATTATCATTATCTGAGTGCAGGAGAAAAAGAAGTTTTTAATATTTTAATCAACCTTGTTGCAAGGAGGGAATATTACAAAGACACCATTTATTTTTTTGATGAGATTGACTTGCACCTCAATACCCGCCTTCAGTATGCTTTTTTAAAAGAGATTGTCGAAAACTGGTTGCCTCCAACTTGTCAGTTTTGGACAGCTTCTCATTCATTAGGCTTTATTCAATACGCAACAGATTATGAAAAGGGCTGCATAATTGATTTCGATGATTTGGATTTTGACAAGCCCCAGGTTTTGATACCAAAGAAAAAAGATGACTTTGAAGTTTTTGAAATTGCTGTTTCAAAAGCATTTATTGATCAGGTGGTACAGGGAAGGAAAATTATTTTCTCGGAAAATTTGGATACGCCTTTTTATAATGATCTTAATATCCCCAACACTTTCTTTTTTGTAGCGATCGACAAAATGGATGTTTTTCATAAAGCAAAAAATCACAGGCAATTCGGACTCATTGACAGGGATTACCTTGCTGATGATGAAGTGGAATCAATTAAAAGAGACTACCCAAATCTTTATATACTTCCATATTATTCCTTTGAAAATCTGCTGTATCATCCCGATAATCTTGAGGAGTATTATAAAAATGTGAACAGGCCCTATGACAAACAATCATACATTCAGCATACAGTGAAA
>JAYWIB010000502.1:0-2346 GCA_043789265.1 Chitinophagaceae bacterium | reverse complement strand
TTATCGGTGCTGTCTTTCTCACCCACTACTTTAATATTGCTTACATATTTATTGCTGTTACTTCTGGTGGATGAAGCGGGGGAAATTTTCTTTTGCTCCCTGGGTTGCGTCTTTTCTATCTGCACACCCGTGAGCATCGTTTGTTCCATTACATTAAAAATGATGCTGGTGCCACCCTTGCCCTGCATCAATCCATAAGTGCAAAAAATAACTACAGGCAATAATAAAATAAGCAAGGCTGTTCTAACTCTTCCAGGATAAAATTTACGCAATGTATAAGCGCCGTATGCTTTGTTTCTGTTTTCGAAAAGTATGTCAAGCACGTCACTTTTCAGTATCATGTCAGTATGCATCGTTGTTGGTTTTGATGGTGAAAAAAATTTCAAAACCGGCGTCGGTGAAAGTAAGATGCTGCTGTGTATTTATTCCATAAATAATATTTTACCCGCTATTTTAATTGCCCCCATTCATACATAAATGGCATCAAAGATGTGATTGCCGTCAATTATCTTTGCGCCATGAAAATTTTAATGGTTTGCCTTGGCAACATATGCCGCAGCCCATTGGCAGAAGGAATTTTGCAGCACAAAATAAATGAGACCTCGCTGCCGTGGCAGGTACACAGTGCCGGTACCAACGGATACCATACCAATGAACCACCACATAAACTTTCACAAAAAGTGGCAGCACTCAATGGCATTGATATACGCATGCAGCGCAGCAGGCAGTTTGTTCTTGAAGATTTTAACCGCTATGATAAAATATATGCAATGGCTGCAGATGTAATTGATGAAATGAAATACATTGCCGGCGCTGCATACAATGCGGATAAAGCAGATTTATTGCTGAACGAAATGTATCCCGGACAAAACAGGGACATACCCGACCCATGGTATGGCACCGAGCCGGGCTATCATCAGGTATATGCGTTGATAGATGCTGCATGCAGTCAGTTGATAAAAAATTATTCCAATATATACTTAAAAGAAAAAACATTTTAAATCTTACCGACAAATAATTTATGCCAAAACCATCTATCCCACAGGGAACAAGAGATTTTTCTGCCGATGTGGTACGAAAAAGAAATTATATTTTATCTGCCATCCGCACCACATTTGAAGCATATGGGTTTGAACCGCTGGAAACTCCCGCCATGGAAAACCTGGAAACACTGATGGGCAAATACGGCGAAGAAGGCGACAGGCTGATGTATAAAATTTTAAACAACGGCATCAGCAATCCAAAGAACGTAGAAAAATCAAAAGCTGGTTTTGAAAAAGTACTGCAGGGCAAAAGCAGCAGCGACCTTACTGAGCGTGCATTAAAGTATGACCTTACCATTCCTTTTGCCAGGTATGTTGCCATGAACCATGGTAAACTAACGTTTCCGTACAGACGATACCAAATTCAGCCGGTATGGCGGGGCGATAATCCGCAGAAAGGCCGCTACCGGGAGTTTACACAATGCGATGCAGATGTGGTGGGCAGCACATCCCTGCTGAATGAAACGGAGTTTGCCTGCATCTACCACGATGTGTTTACAAAGCTGGGTATGCCGGGATACAGTTTAAAAATAAACAGCCGCAAAATTTTAACAGCACTTGCGGAAGTATGTGCAGAAGAAGATAAAGCAGTTACCATTACCACGGCGATTGATAAGCTGGATAAAATTGGTCCTGAAAAAGTAAAAGAAGAATTGTTGCAAAAAGGATTAAACGAAGACCAGGTGGAAATTATTGAAAGCTATCTTACCATGAACAATGCCGCCCCGGCAGACATTACGAATCAATCAAGAATTGCTTTTTTAAAAGATTTTTTTGCGGATGCAGAAACCGGACTGGCCGGTATCACCGAATTGGAATTTTTAATCAGCAACCTGCCGGCAGAAATAAATATTACCGTGGACCCAACGCTGGCAAGAGGATTAAATTATTACACAGGAATAATATTTGAAGCAAAGGCGCCCGAAGGCGTGCAGATAGGCAGCATTGGCGGCGGCGGCAGGTATGATGATTTAACAGGATTGTTTGGTGTGCCTGGTATACCCGGTGCAGGCATCAGTTTTGGGGTAGACAGGATATATGATGTGATGACAGAACTCACCCTTTTTCCTGCGCAGGTGCATGCCGGCAGTAAAGTGCTGTTTATAAATATGGGTGCAGCGGAAAGCCGCTTTGCCTACGGCATTATGCAGCAAATGCGGCACCAGGGCGTATCCTGTGAGATGTATCACGAACCTGTAAAAATTGCCAAACAGTTTAATTATGCAGAAAAAAAACAAATTGCTTTTGCAGTAATTATTGGCAGTAAGGAAATCGAACAAAAATATTGCCTGGTAAAAAATTT
>JAYWIB010000501.1:0-2348 GCA_043789265.1 Chitinophagaceae bacterium | reverse complement strand
ACTGGATAGAAGGGCAAATAATTTTTATTGACAATTTTGAAAATGTAATTGTAAATATTACCCGGGAAGAATTTGAAGCCCAGCGCAAAGGAAGAAGTTTTAAAATAGTTTTTAAAAGAGATGAGGTAATAGAAAGAATCAGTGATACATATGCAGATGTACCGGAAGGAGAAAAGCTGGCCATGTTTAATTCCGCGGGCTACCTGGAGATTGCCATCAATAAAGGAAACGCTGCCGGGTTGTTTGGACTGCAGGGTTTTTCAGAAAAGCAACAGCAGGCACAGTACCTTAACAGCCGCCTTTTTTATCAAACAATAAAAGTTTATTTCGATTAACTTCCTGAAAATTTATCAGCGCAAAAAAAGCTGCACTTCCAGTTGAACTTTATAAAAAATATAGCACAAAATCAGTGGACTGATAAAGAATTAGTGGATGCCTTTAGGCACGATGGCGACACAGCCTTACTCGGCATATTGTACCAGCGCTATATGGACCTGGTGTTTGGTGTATGCCTGAAATATTTTAAAGATGCTGAACGCTGCAAGGATGCAGTAATGGATATATATGCAGAACTTAATAAAAAATTGGCAGTGCATGAAGTGGAAAATTTCAGGGGCTGGCTGCATGTGCTGGCACGCAATCATTGCCTGATGCATTTGAGAAGTCCACGCCATGTTAAAACCGTGGAATTTGACGGCGCATTTATGCAATCCGTACAAACAGGGCATCTGGAAAACGAAGCTTTTGAAAAAGAAGAAAGTTTTAAGAAACTGGAGGCGTGCATAGAAGCTTTGCCCATGGATCAGAAAAAAGCCATTCAACTTTTTTTTATGGAGCAAAAATGTTACAATGAAATAGCTGCCACTACCGGGCATGACTGGAACAAAGTAAGAAGTTATATCCAAAATGGAAAACGCAATCTAAAAATTTGCCTCGAAGAAAAAAATAAATAATTGTTGAGATGGGTATTTATGTAAAATTTTTTGGTGGATGATTTGAATATTAAACAGCGTGTTTTTTAGTAAGGGATAAAATGAGCGACGATAAAAAAAATATTAACTATACGGCTGCAGACATCCGGAAATATCTTTCGGGTGGCATGACTGCTTTGGAAATGCATGCCATAGAAAAAGCTGCACTGGATGACCCTTTCCTTGCAGAAGCCATCGAAGGATATGAAATATTTCGGGGCAAAGATTTTACAGAACATCTGAAGCGCATCGAGGCAAAGATTGCCGGAAATGAAAATACAGACACAGCACCTGTTGTAAAAATAGCTGCCGCTGCATGGTGGAGAGCCGCAGCAGTTATCTTTTTAATATCAAGTACTGTTATCATTGCTTACATGATGGTAAATAAAAATACCATTAGTGACCAGGCTCTTGCAAAAGTGGAAACTGCACCCAATACTGCTTCAGCGCCGTTGGCAGAACTAAAAGCAGATACTTCAGACAGCAACAGCATTGCAGCCAATCAATCAGATGCTTTCAAAAATCAATCCGATATACAATCAGCCTCACCTGAAAAAAATAATACTGCTGCAGCAGATAGTTTTATTTACCAGCCTCCGGCAACAGCAATGCAAGAGCCTGATTTAGCAGCAACAACATCTGCAGAAAAAGTAACTGCCGGGCCTCAGCAAATCGCTTCTTTAAGTAAAGAAGCAACAATGAAAAACAATCAAGCAGTGGCAGACGCTGTGCAGCAAAATCAGGCATTGAAGGAAGCAGCACAACCGGCTCAGCAGGTGCAGGGAAAAGTGGCAGGTGTAAGTGTACTGTCAAAAGATAAAGATGCAAACAGAACCCCTTATACATATACTGGCCAGGTATTAAAAGCAGACAATACACCACTTGCTTTTGCCAGTGTAAAAGTTATAAATAACAATTCCGCTGTTGCAGCAGATGGGGAAGGCCGCTTTACAACCACTTCATTTGATACTTCCATAAAAGTGGAAGTAAGTGCATTGGGCTTTAGCACCGGGCGCTATACAATTGGCCAGCAAAGCAACATAAACAATGCACTTGTATTGAATGAATCCAATGAGGCATTGAGTGAAGTGGTGGTAACCGGATATGGTGTTAAAAGAAAACGATCATCCGGTTCTGCTGCATTTACAGCAGTTCCTGCGGAGGGGTGGGAAAATTACCAGCAGTACATCAATAAAAATAAAATAATGCCACAGGATGCAGAGGCAGAAAATGTTCATGGCACAGTTCAATTGACTTTTACTGTTAAAAATGATGGAAGTGTTGCTAACATTAAAGTGCAGCAGTCACTTTTTAAAAGTTGCGACGAAGAAGCCATACGGTTGATTAAAGGCGGACCTAAATGGAAAAAAAATACTG
>JAYWIB010000500.1:0-8312 GCA_043789265.1 Chitinophagaceae bacterium | reverse complement strand
CGGTGGGCCTGCTCAGCCGCAGCGGCATCATTCCTATATCGCATACGCAGGATACAGCAGGCCCCCTGGCAAGAACTGTAAAAGATGCCGCCCTGCTGCTGGCCGCTCTCACCGGCATTGATACTGAAGATGCCATTACACAACAGAGCCAGGGAAAAGCTGCAGCAGATTATACAAAATATTTAAGCCCTGATGCATTGAAAGGAAAAATAATTGGCATAGAAAAAAAGCCTTATGAAAATCCTTTGCTTAATCATTTACTTGAAGGTGCAACAGATATCATGAAACAACAGGGTGCAACAGTTATTGAAATTACTTATCTCGATAAAATAAATGAACAGGGAAATACAGAATACGAATTGATGAAATACGAATTTAAGGCAGGCCTCAATAAATACCTTGCTGCGTGCAAGGCGCCGGTAAAATCATTGGCAGACGTAATTGAGTTTAATAAAAAAAATGAAGCCAAAGCAATGCCCACATTTAAACAGGACATTCTGGACGAGAGCGAAAAAAAAGCAGGACTTGACAGTAAAGAATACCAGCAGTTGCTTGCTAAAAGCCATACCGGTGCCAAAAAAATTATTGATGCAATAATGCTGGAAAATAAACTGGATGCCATTGCCGGATTAACGATGGGGCCTGCCTGCAGCATTGATACTATTTACGGCGACAGGTGGGGCGAAGTGGGCCTTACTGCACCTGCAGCCATGAGTGGCTATCCGCATATAAGCGTGCCGGCCGGCTTTGTGTATGATCTGCCGGTGGGGCTTTCTTTTTTTAGCGGCGCTTACAAAGAAGCTGAACTGTTTGCATTGGCATACGCTTTTGAACAAGCTTCAAAACACAGGAAAGCGCCAGGATTTAAGAAAGCATTTTTAGATTAATGCTGCCAAATTTTATCTAACTGTTTTATAAATTTTAAAGCCCTGCAAAAACAGGGCTTTAAAATTAAACGCAATTAAAATATTTTATACCACCTGGTTTTTAAGCAAATCTTCAAATGTATCCCGCCTGCGGATGAGTTTATATTTAGCATCGGCTACCATTACTTCGGCGGGTTTCAGTCTCGAATTAAAATTGCTGCTCATTTCAAAACCATATGCACCGGCATTGTAAAATACCAGGTAATCACCTTCTCTTACTTCATGTAATTTTCTGTCCCACGCAAAAGTATCTGTCTCACAAATATTGCCTACCACGTTATAAATTCTTTCAGCGCCTGTAGGGTTGCTTATATTTTCAATATGGTGGTAAGCATCGTACATCATCGGGCGGATGAGGTGATTGAAACCGCTGTTGACACCGGCAAAAACCGCTGCAGGCGTTTGTTTAATAACATTTGTTTTTACTATAAAATAACCGCACTGGCTTACTAAATATTTTCCCGGTTCAAACCACACCTGCAATTTTTTGCCTGTTTCTTTTTCAAAATCTGCAAATGCCTGCGATACTTTTTCGCCCAGCGAATTAATATCTGTTTCGGCATCACCCGGCTGATAGGGCACTTTGAATCCGCTGCCTAAATCTATAAATTCAAGATTGGGAAAATGAGTGGCCATGCTGAACATCACTTCAAGCCCTTCTAAAAAAACACGGATGTCTTTTATCTCACTGCCGGTGTGCATGTGTATGCCGGTTACATTCAGCCCGGTAGATTTTACAATCCTTTCTATATGCCGCATCTGGTGAATGGAAATGCCAAACTTACTGTCAATATGCCCGGTGGAAATTTTATAATTGCCGCCTGCCATAATGTGCGGATTCAGCCTAATACACACGGGATAACTTCCGCCAAACCTGTTGCCAAATTGTTCTAATATGGAGATGTTGTCTATATTAATATTTACGCCCATTTCTTTTACTTCCACTATTTCATCAAAATCCACACAGTTAGGCGTATATAATATATCTCCTTTATCAAAGCCTGCCAGTTGCCCCAGCTTTACTTCATTCAGGCTTACACAGTCCAGCGAGGCGCCGATGGATTGTACATACTTTAAAATATTTACATTGGTAAGCGATTTACATGCATAAAAAAAACGGGCATTGCATCCTTTAAAAGCCTTCTGCAATTTCTTATACTGGTCGGCAATGCGTTCCGCATGATAGACATAAACGGGTGTGCCAAACTCATTGGCGATTTCGGTGAGTTGCTGGTGGGTTAAATTTTTTACCATGTTGTTTAAATGATGATTGTTTTATGTTGTATAAAAATTTATCGGGGTAAAATAAAAAAGGTATGAGAACAACCTTCTTCATACCTTTTAAAAAAATAATTTTGTATTAAGTTATGAACCGGTGTTACCGCCGCTGTCCTCCTGTTTCTGTTTATCTTCCACTATCTCGCCTGTTTCAGTTACGGCAAGTATGGTATCACTATCGTCAGTGCGGGTAAGGGTTTCAGCCTGAACTGCTTCGCCTGCTGTTTTGTTTATTACAGTTGCCTGTATTAATTCTTCCATCAGCACCTCGTTTATTTTTGGTAAATCAGCAGTGCTGTTAATACCAAAGTAATCCATAAAAGATTTGGAAGTGGCATACAGCAATGGCTTACCCACAGCATCTTCATTTCTGCCGGATATTATCACCAAATCTTTCTCCAGTAATTTCTGTACGGCATAGTCGCAGTTTACACCACGGATGGCTTCCATTTCGCTTTTGGCAATGGGTTGCTTGTATGCAATAATGGCCAAGGTTTCCAGTGCCGCAATAGAAAGACGTTTTAAAAATTTATCGCCGTTGAGTTGAGCAACCGTTTTATGGTATTCTTTTTTTGTAAGAAACTGCCATCCTCCCCCACTTTGTTTTAATTCGAATGCATAAAACTCAGCATCATATTTTTCTTTTATGCCTTCCACTGCAGCTTCTATCTGTTCTATGCTGGCCCTGTCTTCAATAAAGGCCAAGGCATTGTTCAGTAACTCCACCAGCTCTGCATTGGTCAGTGGCTTGTCGCTGGCGAATATCAGCGCTTCAATATGTGGTATTATCTGAGAAAGTTCCATTTGAATAAATGTGCAAATATGCAAATGCTGCAAATGTGCAAATTATAAGAATGTTTAATTATTAAAAACTGTATGAACTGAAAGCATTTGTAAATTTGCCTATTTGCAGTATTTGCCTATTTTCCTTACCCATTCAACGCCGCCGCACCGCTTACTATTTCTGTAAGCTCAGTGGTAATGGCAGCCTGCCTTGCCCTGTTGTAACTAATCTTTAAAGATTTAAGCAATTCGTTTGCATTGTCGCTTGCTTTATCCATCGCCGTCATACGGGCGCCATGCTCACTGGCATTGCCATCCAGTACAGCTTTAAACAATTGGGTGTTCAGTATTTTCGGCATCAGTTCGCTGATGAGTACTTCTTTATTTGGTTCAAAAATAAAGTCTGCTTTTTTTACGCCTGCTTTTTTTGCCACTTTATGTACAGGTAAAAATTGCTCGGCCACAAAACGCTGTGTACCGGCATTTTTAAATTCGCTGTACACCAGTTCTACTGCATCTGTTTCTTTTGCAGCAAAGGCATTCATTGCATGCACCGCCGCAGTTTGTACTTTATCAAAACTTAACCCTGTAAAAATATCCCAGTATTTATCCACCACTTTAAAACCGGCCTTCGTAAAATGTTCGTAGCCTTTTTTACCGATGGGCAAAATATATACATTGCCTTTTGCCTGCTGTGAGGCATATTTTTCTTTTATTACCTGGCGAGCCAGTTTAATAAGATTGCTGTTATACCCGCCGCACAATCCCCTGTCGCTTGTTACCACTATTATCATTACTTTTTCCACCGGTCTTTCTGCCGCCAGGGCCAGGTTTACATCACCATCGCTGTTACTTACAATATTGCTGAGCATTTCCTGCAGCTTTTGTGCGTAAGGCCGCATTTGTGTAATGGCATCCTGTGCCCGGCGCAGCTTTGCTGCACTTACCATTTTCATGGCCTTGGTAATCTGCTGTGTGCTTTGTACACTCTTTATCCTGTTACGTACTTCTTTTAATGCTCCCGACATGAATAATGAAATTAAAAATTAAACGATTTTATTTCAGGTGGGCAAAGGTAGGGCAAAAAAGAGTAAATGGAAACTGGTTTTTCCACAAACTATATACGTTGGCAGTGCCTCAAAAAACATCTTGCATCCATAGCTGAAATGGCCTGCCGTGGCAGGTTATACCGGCTATACATACTAAATAGTCCAAACTCTTTTCTGCCGGCAGAATATCATTTAAGATTTACACGTAGTCCTTCCCGAAAAATCGGGACCGGTCAGCCTGCTTAATAAATCAAGATGGTAGTACACAGGGCTGTTCGTTGGGTACCATGCTGCCTGCAATATTTTAATGTTACACAAAAATATTTTTTCATTATCATTGCTGAAAAATTACATGGTCAGCATGTAGTTTTATTTTTGCCTGATTATCCCAATAACTTAAATCAACCCTTTTACTGATGGACCTGGCATTCAATCTGCTGCTTACTATCCTGCTTGAATTACCCGTGGTAGGCTTTTTCTTCGTCAGAAAAAAAAGAAAAAATGCGCTGCTTGTATGTTTGCTTACCAACCTGGTTACATGGCCCATCATAAATATTCTGCGGCTTAATACAGAAATCAATTCAGATATAATTGCAATAGCAGTGGTAGCGGCAGAAGGAGCTGCTTACTGGTTTTTTTTGGAAACCGGTTTTAAAAAAGGCCTGCTGATGTCGTTTGTTGCCAACCTGCTCAGCTACATCCTTACCAGAATAATTTTTATACCTGGGGACTACTGGCAGGGAAAGCCTGATATCATCGTTCATTGATCAACCTTCTTGCACAAATTGCCCGGTAAATAATATATCATTTTTTAGCGGCTGTCAATTTTGAAACCTGCTCCTTCAACAATAAGTGGCTTGTAAGGAATGCTTACCTTTGGCATCCGTTTAAAAAAACGGCCACGCTGTCAAATTGGCTTCAAAATATTTCAGCACCATATTTGACATTGACAAAAACCAATTGTAATAAACACATCAATAATATAGAATTTTATGGCAGGCCTTTTATCAAAACTTTTTGGCGGTAATAAGAGCGAAAAAGACGTTAAGAAAATTACTCCTGAAGTAGAAAAAATAAACCAGTTTTTTACACAATATCAATCTTTCAGCAATGATGATCTGCGGAATAAAACCAATGAGTTTCGCCAGCGCATAAAAACACACCTGCAAAATATTGGAAGCGAAATAAAAAATAAAAAGGAAGCTGCCGAGGCGCTGCCCGTTACAGAAATAAATGAAAAGGATACGCTTTACCACGAAATAGATGCGCTGGTAAAAGACAGGGATAAACTGATAGAAGAAATTCTGCTGCAGATATTGCCCGAAGCATTTGCCCTTGTAAAAGAAACAGCCCACCGTTTTAAAGAAAATGCCAGCTTAGAAAGTACTGCTACAGAACTTGACAGATTGCTGGCAGTAAAAAAAGATCACATCCGCATTGAAGGAGACAAATCTGTTTACAACAATTCGTGGAAGGCTGCAGGTGGTGAAGTAACCTGGAACATGGTGCATTATGATGTACAGTTAATTGGGGGTATGGTTTTGCACAGCGGAAAAATCGCAGAGATGGCTACCGGCGAAGGTAAAACGCTGGTAAGTACACTGCCTGCATACCTGAATGGGCTGGCAGGTGAAGGCGTGCATATAGTAACAGTAAATGATTACCTCGCAAGAAGGGACAGTGAGTGGAACGGCCCGCTGTTTGAATGGCTGGGGCTTACCGTGGATTGTATAGATAAGCATGAACCCAACAGCGATGCCAGAAGAAATGCTTACCTCGCCGATATTACCTATGGCACCAACAATGAATTTGGTTTTGATTACCTGCGTGATAATATGGTGCACAACCCCGATGAAATGGTGCAGCGCAAACATCACTTTGCAATGGTGGATGAAGTGGACAGTGTATTGATTGATGATGCCCGTACGCCATTAATTATAAGTGGCCCTGTAGGCCACAGCGATAACACACAGCAGTTTTTCGACTTGAAACCACGGATAGAAAAACTGGTGGATGCACAAAAAAAAGCAGTAAACCAATACCTGATAGACGCTAAGAAAAAAATAGCCGAAGGCAATGATGATCCAAAAGATGGCGGCCTTTCTTTAATGCGTGCCCACCGCGGCTTACCAAAGAACGGTGCGTTGATAAAATTTTTAAGTGAGCCGGGCATTCGGGTAAAATTGCAAAAGAGCGAAAACTTTTACCTGGCCGATCAGCAGAAAGAAATGCCCAAGGTGGATGAAGAAATCTATTTTCACATTGATGAAAAAAACAACCAGGTTGATTTAACAGATAAAGGCATTAACCTGATAACACGTTCCGGCGAAGACCAGGAATTTTTTATTCTGCCCGATATAGCTACCAAGCTTGCTGACATAGAAAAAAGCAGCATGAGTGCAGATGAAAAATTACACAGCAAAGAGACCTTACTGAATGAATACGCTGTAAAAGCGGAACGCATACATACCGTACAGCAATTATTAAAAGCCTATACATTATTTGATAAAGACACAGAGTATGTGGTAATGGAAGGTGCGGTGAAAATAGTAGATGAACAAACTGGCCGTATACTCGATGGCCGCCGCTACAGCGATGGACTGCACCAGGCCATTGAAGCAAAAGAAAATGTAAAGATTGAAGCCAGCACACAAACCTATGCTACTGTTACGCTGCAAAATTATTTCCGTATGTACCACAAGCTCTGCGGTATGACGGGTACAGCCGAAACAGAAGCAGCAGAACTCTGGGATATTTATAAACTTGATGTGGTAACCATACCCACTAATATAAAAGCCATCCGTAAAGACGATCAGGATTTGGTATACAAAACCAAAAGAGAAAAGTACAAAGCGGTAATCGATGAAATAGAAAAATTGCGTACTGCAGGCAGACCAACACTGGTAGGTACTACATCGGTAGAGATAAGTGAATTGCTTAGCAGGATGCTGAAACAAAAAAACATTCCGCACAATGTATTGAATGCAAAGCAGCATGCCCGGGAAGCGCAGGTGGTGGCGGAAGCAGGGCTGGCAGGTGCTGTTACCATTGCCACCAATATGGCTGGCCGCGGTACCGATATTAAACTGGGGCCTGGTGTAAAAGGTGCAGGCGGGCTGGCCATTGTAGGTACAGAGCGGCATGAGAGCCGGCGTGTAGACAGGCAGTTGCGTGGCCGTGCCGGCCGCCAGGGCGATCCCGGCAGTTCGCAATTCTTTGTAAGCCTGGAAGATGACCTGATGCGGATGTTTGGCAGCGAACGCATAGCATCACTTATGGACAGGATGGGATACAAAGAAGGTGAGGTGATACAGCACAGCATGATTTCCAAATCCATTGAAAGGGCGCAGAAAAAAGTAGAAGAAAATAATTTTGGTATACGCAAGCGCCTGCTGGAGTATGATGATGTAATGAACAAGCAGCGGAATGTGGTGTACAGCAAACGCAACCATGCCTTGTTTGGCGAACGCCTGGCACTGGATTTAGACAATGCATTTTTCTCTGTAGCGGATGGCCTCGTAAATTCATTTAAGGAAACAAATGATCACGAAGGATTTAAGTTGGCAGCCATTATGAATTTTGGCATTGACACCAGCATTACTGGCGAAGAACTAGATAAAACTGCGCCGCACATTGTTACAGAAAAATTATACCAGGAAGCAAAAGCAAATTACAACCGTAAGGTGCAGGCCATTGCTGCACAAACTTTTCCTATTATCAAAAACATCCGCAAAGAACAGGGCAACCATATACAAAATGTGGCAGTACCGTTTACGGATGGACGCAAAGTAATACAGGCGCTTGCCAATTTAGACAAAACTATTGCCACTGATGGCGGCGAATTGCCGAATGCCCTGGAACGCAGCATCACACTGGCTTTGATTGATGATGCCTGGAAAGAACACCTGCGTGCCATGGATGACCTGCGCCACAGTGTGCAAACGGCAGGATACGAACAAAAAGACCCGCTGGTGATTTACAAAATAGAAGCCTTCAATGCTTTTAAACAAATGGATGACCAGGTAAATAAAGACATCGTAAGTTTTCTTTGCCATTGCACCATTCCAATGGAGCAAACCAATGCAGGCAAAATACAAGAAGGGCGTGAAGAAAAAACGGATATGAGCAAAATGCGCCAGCGCAAAGAAGAATTTGCAGGCGCAGGTGGCAGCACCGGCGGCCCGGATTACATCAGCCAGGAAAATGATTACTACGAACCTTCAGCACCCGTAAAACAGGAACCTATAAGGGTAGAAAAGGCACCGGGAAGAAATGA
>JAYWIB010000499.1:0-8329 GCA_043789265.1 Chitinophagaceae bacterium | reverse complement strand
CTAAGTATGATGCAAGCGGCAATGCAGGCATCATCAATTTAAGATTGAAAAAGAATAAACGTTTTGGTACCAACGGAAGTGTAAACCTCGGCTTTGTGCAGGGTGTAACACCGAAAGGAAACGGCTCTGTTAATTTAAACTACAGGGATAAAAAAGTAAACCTGTTTGGAAACATTGGTACCGACATAGGCATGTACCAAAATGAACTGAACCTGTACCGGGTACAAAAAGATACATTGTACGATCAAAAAAGTGTAAACTTCAGCGATAATAAAAGTGTAAACGTAAAAGCCGGTGCAGATTTTTTTGTAAACAGCCGCAATACCATTGGCGTAATGGCAACCACTAATTTCAGTGACAATGACTGGTCCAGCTACAGCCGCACGCCCATTACTTATTTGCCCACCAATACTTCTATTAAAATACTGGAGGCTTTGAATGATGTGCCCGGCCAAAGAACCAATGCAAACTTTAACGTAAACTACCGCTATGCTGATACTGCCGGTAAAGAAATAAATTTTGATGCGGATTATGGAATTTTTCGTGGCAAGGGCAGCAGCATACAGCCCAATAACTACATATTCTCCAACAGCAATCTTAACCAGCGTGTGGTTAACAGAAACATTGCACCCACAGACATTGATATATACACTGCCAAAGTGGATGCAGAACAAAAATTGGGCAAAGGTAAACTTGGATATGGTGCTAAAATATCTTTTGTAACCACTAAAAATTCTTTCCGCTTTTTTCAGGATACAGCAGTAGATAAACCCCGCTTTGACCCCGACCGCAGCAGCAGCTTTACTTACAAAGAAAATGTAAATGCAGCTTATGTAAATTACCAGCAGCAGTTAAATACAAAGTGGAGCATACAGGCGGGTGTAAGGGGTGAGCAGACTAACAGTGACGGACAGTTGCTGAGGGCAAATGGAAACAGCGGAAAAGATGATACTGTAAAAAGACATTATTTTAACCTCTTTCCTTCTGCAGCGCTTACGTATAATATAAACCCAAAGCATACGCTGAACCTTACTTACAGCCGCAGAATAGACAGGCCTACCTACCAGGATTTAAACCCATTTGAAAATAAACTGGATGAGTTAACTTATGAAAGAGGCAATCCATTTTTAAGGCCGCAGTACACACACAATGTGGAGTTAACGTATACGCTCAATGGTATGATTAATACCACGGTGGGCTACAGCAATGTAAAAGACTACTCCACCATGGCCACCGATACCATCGGCAACGCCACCTTTGTGCAGCAGAAAAATCTGGCCAAGCAGCAGATAATCAATTTTAGTATTGGGTCGCCGCTGCCCATTAAGCCCTGGTGGAATGGGTATGTAAACATGTGGTCGAATTATCAGTTGTTCAACGGATTTATTGGCGAAAATAAAGTAAGTCAGCAGGTGCTAAGTTATGGTGCTTACATGCAGCATACTTTTACTTTGGGGCATAATTACAATGCAGAACTGAGCGGCTGGTTCAGCGGGCCAAGCGTATGGGGCGGCACCTGGAAAACAAAACCACAGGGCGGTATGGACGTTGGATTGCAAAAACAAATTCTTCAGCAGAGAGCATCTGTAAAAATTGCAGTAACCGATATCTTTTTTACTTCGCCATGGAAGGCCACCAACGATTTTGGCGGCGTATATATCAGGGGCGGCGGCAATTGGGAAAGCAGAACCTTCCGGCTTAATTTCAACTGGAGATTTGGCAGCAACCAGATAAATGCTTCCCGCCAAAGAAAGACAGGACTGGAAACTGAAGCAAAAAGAATTAAGGGCGGAAGTTAGGTGTACAGTGATTTATACAAAAGCCCCCGCAAGTTCGGGGGCTTATTGTATGTATAGTAATACCATCTTGATTTATTAAGTAGTCCGACCAGTCCCGATTTTTCGGGAAGGACGTGTAAATCTTAGATGGTATTATGCCGACAGAAAAGAGTTTGAACTATTTAGTATCTGTAGTCGGTATAAAACATACTCCAGTCTATAGTAATAAAAAAACCTTCCACGCTTTTAGCAGGGAAGGTTTTACCTGTAATAAAATAATTTTACAGCGTATTTAGTACATCGTTCATAGTACGCACTGCATCGGCACTTTTTACAAAGGCTGCATGCTCTTCTGCATTCAGTTTAAAATCAAGAATTTTTTCCCAGCCATTTTTTCCGATAATAACAGGTACACCGAGGCAGATATCTTTTTGCCCATACTCGCCATCGAGTGCCACGCAGCAGGTAAACAATTTCTTTTCATCTCTCAGGATGGCTTCCACCAGCGCACAACCTGCAGCACCCGGGCCATACCAGGCAGAAGTGCCAATCAATCCTGTAAGTGTGGCGCCGCCCACCATGGTATCTTTTACTATTTTTTGCTGTTGGTCTATGGTTAAATATTCTGTTACCGGCACGCTGTTCCAGGTAGCTTTACTTATCAGCGGAATCATGGTGGTATCGCCATGCCCGCCCACTACTACAGCGTTTAAGTCAGAAGGGCTGCAGCCCAAATGCTGACTAAGCTGGTATTTAAAACGGCTGCTGTCCAGCGTGCCGCCCATGCCTATTATCCTGTGTTTAGGAAGGCCTGTTGCTTTCAATGCCAGGTAAGTCATGGTGTCCATCGGATTGCTTACAATTACAATGATGGTATTGGGTGAATGCTTTAAAATATTTTCAGCCACATTTTTTACAATGCCTGCGTTTACACCAATCAGTTCTTCTCTCGTCATGCCCGGCTTGCGTGGCAGGCCAGATGTAATTACCACTACATCGCTGTTAGCAGTTTTGCTGTAATCGTTTGTGCTGCCGGTAATTTTAGTGTCAAAGCCAAGCAGGGTGGCTGTCTGCATCATATCCTGCGCTTTACCTTCTGCAATGCCTTCTTTAATATCCAGCAAAACCAGTTCGGTACACAATTCTTTACGGGCAATATTATCAGCACAGGTGGCACCTACGGCTCCTGCACCTACTACAGTCACTTTCATGATAAAAACGTTTTTATAATTTATAGATTTTTTTGCGGAGCAAAGGTAACAGATTAGGCTGTTGCTTATAAAACAAATTACTAATTTTAAAAAACTTCTTCAGGCGTTTTGTTTATTTATAAAATTGACCAAAGTGCAAGAGTACACCGGAGGGATCATGAATAAAACATTCCCGTCCCCACGCATATTCTTTTATTGGCGTAAGCCTTGCTCCTTTATATTTTTCTGCAAGATTTACCTGCGTTAGTTGCGTCCAGTAAAAATCCACATCCTCCACTTCTAAAAAAATCATGGTATTGTTTATCCAGTCTTTTACATAAGCGTCCTGTAAATAAAAAGCGATGCTGCCTGTTTTAAAAACAGACATTTTGTTATCCAGCACTGTTTCCTCAAAACCAAGCGCTGCATAAAAACTTCTTGACAACTCAAAATTTTGAGCGCCAATAAACGGACGGATGGATATGGCCTGGTGTTGCATGTTTTTACTTGTAAGCAATAGTCCAATCTTCTAATTTAATTCCCTTAATATTTGTGAAATGATTGGTGTTATTAGTGACCATTGTAAATTTATGGATTACCGAAGTCACGCCAATCAAAAGGTCAAAATCATCAATGGGAGTTCCGGCTTTTTGCAGTTGTGCTTTTTCTTTTGCGTATAAGTCCAATGAATGGAAAATCGGAAATAAAACAATTATCTGAAGCCGCTTTATCAAACTTTGTTTCAAGGTCAAACTTACCCTTCATGTAAAATATGGCAATGTTAGTGTCAATAAGATATTTTTTCAAAACGATTCGATTTGTCTGGTAGAAACTCTGCTGCCGCGGAATTCTTCAATAATTTTTTCAGCAGATTTTTTAGAATCAAAAGCACCAAAGGCTTTTTTAAATGACGACTTTTTGTTGGCGAGGTCAGTCTTTACAGAAGCTGTTAACCTGGCGATAATGTCAAGCTTGTTACTGGTACTCAGGTTATCTAAAAGTCCTGCATAACCGTCAACTATTGTAGTATTTATTTCTGTATTTTTCATTGTGTCAAATTTAAGGTAAAATCTCACAATTCTGTGTTTAATCAAATGCAGATGTTCTTTATATAATGAAGCACAACTAACAATGCTTTATGCATGTGTGGGATATGTGTTGTGCAATGAAGCATTTAATTCTAAAAATAACTATCCTGACATTGAAAATAAAAAAATCAACCTGTGCAAATTATTTCAGCGCATCTAAAATATAAGGGATGCTTACATTGCCAATATAAGCCTTGGCCAGTGTGCCTGCAGCATCGTATACATAAATAGAAGGAAAGGTGGTGGGGCGGTACAGCAGCCACAAGGCATTTTTATTATCCTTTGCCACTTTTACATTGGGCATTGACTCCATATTAAAATCTTCGTAAAAACCGGTTATCTCTTTATATTCAGCCACAGATACCATCAGGATGGGTATATTTTTTAGTTCAGTTTTGTAGGCAAATATTTCTTTGGTTTGTTTGTGGCAATGGTCGCAATCGGGGCTGAAAAACATGATAACAAGCGGCTTGTTTTTTACCAGTTGCACATTGCTGAAACTGCTGCTGTCTGGCAGGGCCGAAACGGTAAAGGCAGGGATGGACTGAATGCTGTATACAAAGTTTTTTTCGGCAATATCCTTTTGTGCAAGCACAGCCAAAAGGTTTGTAAAAGTCAACAGAAAAATTATAAATGCTTTTCTCAAGTTTTTTTTGGCAAACATAAATTAAAGTTTGTTAAAGGCCCGGCAGTATTAATGTAGATACATTTCAATTGCCGAAGGCATTCAACATAAAAAATTGAAGGACTCCAATGAGATCGCCAATTCTAAAACATTGGCCCCCCTTTAGGGGATGGGGGAAACCTTGCAGAAACGATGGCAACTTTCAAAAATTCTTCCCTACTTTTGCTGCCTCTTAAAAGGTGCCTGATGGCACATCAACAATTTATCAAACAAAACCAATCATGGCAACTACAGCAGACATGCGCTCAGGCCTTATCATCAAAGTAGATGGTAGTTTGTACAGCGTAATCGAATTCGGACAAAATAAAACAGCCCGTGCAGCAGCGAAGGTTTGGGCCAAGCTAAAAGGCGTGGATAACAACCGCACCATTGAACTTACCTGGAACAGTGGTGAAGTAATTTACCCGGTACGGGTGGAAAAAAGACCTTTCCAGTATTTATATAAAGATGATACGGGCTACAGCTTTATGGACAATGTAACTTTTGAACAGATAACTGTACCGGAAACTATGGTGGATGCTCCTAAGTTTTTAAAAGATGGCCAGGAAGTGATGGTGCTTATCAATGGAGAAACAGAGCAGCCAATGGGAGTGGAACTGCCGGATAAAATTGTATTGCTGGTAACGTATAGCGAACCTGGTGCAAAAGGTGATACCGCCACCCGTACACTTAAGCCGGCTACGGTAGAAACAGGAGCCATTGTAAACGTTCCTCTGTTTGTGAATGAAGGCGAAATGATACGGGTAAATTCAAAAACAGGAGAATATGTAGAAAGGGTAAAATAATAATGGATCAATCTTATTTACTGATGGGCCGGCCTAAAAACCTGCCCATTCATTTTTCCAATATTTGAAACATTTTACCATTTTTTCTGCAAGTTTTAATCAAAAAATGCCTTAAAAGACGTTTTTTTAAATCTTTTTAATTGTTTAAAAATTTGGAATATTAATTTATCATTACCTACCTTAGCCTACCATTTCTTCTAAACAATCTTTTAATATTTTAACATGGACATTAAGCAAATCCAGGAGCTCGTAAAGCTTATCAACAAAACCAATATAGGCGAAATAACCATTGAAGAAGAAGGTATAAAAATTACAGTAAAACAAAAGAAAGATCCTGTTCAGCATTTCGTTCAGGGTGTTCAGTCTGCACCGGCGGCATTTACACCGCCACCTGCACCAGTTCCTTCTGCTCCTGTACCTACTCCACCCGCCGCCGCACCAAAAGCAGACAATTTCGTTACAATAAAAAGCCCGATGATAGGAACATTTTACAGGCAGAGCGGCCCGGGCAAACCAATATTTGCCAGCGTGGGCGATGAAGTAACAGTGGGCAAAGTAGTGTGTATCATTGAGGCCATGAAATTATTTAATGAAATTGAAAGCGAAGTAAAAGGGAAAATTGTAAAAGTATTGGTAGATGATGCAACCCCGGTAGAATATGATCAGCCGTTGTTTCTTGTAGACCCAAGTTAATGGGCAAATAGGCAAATAAGCAAATGGGCAAATGGGTAAATGTGCAAATGGGCAAATGGGCAAATGTGCAAATGGGCAAATGGGCAAATGTGCAAATTTGCAAATGTGCAAATGGGCAAATGGGCAAATGTGCAAATATGACAGCTTTTCAAAATGATAATCATGTAATTGAAGTATGAGAAAAGAATTAATTGATAGCAACCCTTTAATAAAGTTATCAATCGAATTTTCGCTGGCTGTTATTAATTATTGTGACAAACTGGAAGTAGAAAAAAGGTTTGTCATTGCAAGGCAGCTTTTTCGTTCGGCCACATCTATTGGGGCAAATTCAATGGAAGCACAAAATCCCGAAAGCAAAGCCGATTTCATTCATAAACTAAAGATTGCAGCAAAGGAAGCTGATGAAACCCAATATTGGCTGATACTATGTGAGAGGGGAGATAACTATCCCCGGCCCGATGGTCTTTCAGAAAAATTAGAAGTACTAAACAAAATACTTGGAAGCATTATATCAACGGCAAAGAAAAAAACTCCTTTTGGTTATTTTCTAACCGTTTTTAATTTTTAATAATCAATGAGCACTGTGCTTTTTTAATCTGCACATCTGCACATTTGCACATTTATAAAAATTATGTTTAAAAAAATACTGATTGCCAACCGTGGAGAAATTGCCCTAAGGGTAATACGCACTTGCAAAGAAATGGGCATAAAAACGGTGGCTGTATATTCCACTGCTGACAAAGACAGCCTGCATGTAAAATTTGCGGATGAGGCTGTGTGTATTGGCAAACCTGCCAGTGCAGATTCTTATCTGAACATCCCGTTTATTATGGCGGCTGCTGAAATTACCAATGCAGATGCCATACATCCGGGCTATGGTTTTTTAGCAGAGAATGCGAAGTTTGCACAGATATGTACCGAAACGGGTATTAAGTTTATTGGCCCCACGCCTGATATGATAAATGCAATGGGCGATAAAATTACAGCCAAGCAAACTATGATTATTGCCGGCGTACCCGTAGTGCCGGGTATAGAAGGGTTGCTGGAAGATGTGGCGCATGCAAAAGCATCTGCTAAAATAGTGGGCTACCCCGTTATATTAAAAGCTACAGCGGGCGGCGGTGGCAAGGGCATGCGGGTGGTATGGGCAGAAGAAGAAATAGAAAAGGCTTTTGATAATGCCCGTACAGAAGCAGCTGCTTCTTTTAAAAATGACGGCATCTACATAGAAAAATTTGTAGAAGAGCCAAGGCATATTGAAATACAGGTAGCAGGCGATCAGTTTGGCAATGTATGCCACCTTAGCGAAAGAGACTGCAGCATACAACGCCGCCATCAAAAGCTGGTGGAAGAATCTCCCTCGCCGTTTATGACACCGGAGCTGCGGGACAAAATGGGTGATGCAGCCATCAAAGCAGCATCAGCCATTAATTATGAAGGCGTGGGTACCATCGAATTTCTGGTGGACAAACACCGCCATTTTTATTTTATGGAAATGAATACCCGTATACAGGTAGAGCATTGCGTAACGGAAGAAGTGATAAATTTTGATTTAATAAAAGAACAGATAAAAATTGCAGCAGGGCATAAAGTAAGCGGCAGAAATTATTATCCGCAGATGCATGCCATTGAATGCCGCATCAATGCAGAAGATCCGTACAACGACTTCAGGCCAAGCCCCGGAAAAATAACGGTGCTGCATACACCCGGCGGCCATGGGGTACGGGTAGACAGTCATGTGTATGCCGGCTACTCCATTCCACCTTATTACGACAGCATGATTGGTAAATTAATAACCGTGGCACAAACGAGGGAGGAAGCCATCAACACCATGCACCGTGCCTTAAGCGAATATGTAATTGAAGGTGTAAAAACTACCATTCCCTTTCACCTGCAGTTGATGGAAAATGAAGATTTTCAAAAAGGAAATTTCAATACAAAATTCCTTGAATCATTTGTAATGCGTTAACGATTGATTGCTGAATACAAAGCCCGTAAATGTTTGCGGGCTTTTTTTTTGGTGTGTCAGGCATGGTCATAAACTATAGGGTGCAAGTCCCGAACGAGAGTTGCAGTACTTATCGTTAGCCAAGAGCAAGGGTGTCCATTG
>JAYWIB010000498.1:0-2358 GCA_043789265.1 Chitinophagaceae bacterium | reverse complement strand
TATAAAAAATCCCCGGCCCAAAAAAGCCGGGGAGTACATACTAACTCATAATATTTTAACCGAGGTAGGCTTTTAAAGCACCACTGTATCTGGCTTTTTGCAAACGCTTGATTGCTCTTTCTTTAATCTGACGGATGCGTTCTTTTGTTAAATCATATTTCTGACCAATCTGTTCGATGGTAACACCATTTTCTCCATCAAGGCCAAAATAGGCATTCACAATTTCTGCTTCTCTTGGGCTTAAAGATTTTAATACCCTTCTTATTTCATTTCTCAACGAATCATGCATTACATCTTCATCAGTTTCACTGGCGCCTTTCAGTAAGTCGCCCATGGCTACATCTTCTGCTTCATGCACGGGCGCATCCAGCGAAGTATGTCTTGTATTGCTCTGGAAAATATTGTTGATTTCTGTTTCACTCATTTCCAGCAGTTCGGCCAGCTCTTCGGTAGAAGGTTCTCTTTCATGCTCCTGCTCAAAAGCCATGTAAGCTTTATTGGCTTTGTTGTAGGTACCAATTTTATTTTGCGGAAGACGTACAAGCCTGCCCTGCTCGGCCAATGCCTGCAGAATAGATTGACGAATCCACCAAACGGCATAAGAAATAAATTTGAACCCTTTGGTTTCATCAAAGCGCTGGGCTGCTTTTATCAAACCCAGGTTGCCTTCATTTATCAAATCGCTGAGGGAAAGTCCCTGGTGCTGGTATTGCTTGGCAACAGATACCACAAAACGAAGATTGGCCTGAACCAGTTTATCCAGCGCCCGCTGGTCGTTCATTTTAATTTTTTGGGCAAGAATGGTCTCCTCTTCGGGTGTGATCATTGAAATTTTGGAAATCTCCTGCAGATATTTTTCAACCGCCTGTGAATCTCGGTTGGTTATCTGGGTTGCGATCTTAAGTTGCCTCATTGTCTATTTTTATATTCAGAATTATTTGCCAGTTAAGGACAGTTACAAGGGAGAAAATGTTGCAAGGAATAATTATTATGCAGCAAAATTCTTTAAAACAGTATGTAAAGGTACATGCTGAAAACTGAATTTCATAACGTTAGGGAAAAAAGGTGCAAAAAGAAAACATCAACAGCCTTTAGTGGGTGGAGTGGCGTTTATTCCCACGGTGATTCAATAACTCAAAGTGCGCAGACTTAAACCCGATATCTATGAAACAAATCTCTTCAAACGGCTTGTCTGTATCATTTATATTTGCGCCATGATAACAGACTTACGATCAGACACAGTAACAAAACCCGGAGCAGCCATGCTGAATGCTATGCTGATGGCAGGTGTGGGTGATGATGTTTTTGGAGAAGACCCTGCCGTAAATGAACTGGAAGCGGTGTGTGCAGAAATGTTCAATATGCAGGCAGCACTGTTCTGCCCGAGTGGTACCATGACGAACCAGGTGGCTATAAAATGCCATACTCAACCGGGCGATGAAGTAATATGCGAAAAAATGAGCCATGTATATATTTACGAAGGTGGTGGCATTGCTTTCAACAGCAGTTGCCAGGTAAAGGCCGTTGGAGGCGACCGTGGCAAAATAAGTGCTGAACAAATTGCAGCATCCATTAATCCACCAGATATACAAAAAGCGAACAGCCGCTTGGTAAGTGTGGAAAACACGGCTAACAGAGGCGGTGGAAGTTGTTATAATTTTTATGATTTTGAAGTAATTAGAGTATTATGCTTACAAAATAATTTGAAGTTTCATTTGGATGGCGCAAGACTGTGGAATGCTCTTGTGGCCAACAATGAAAACCCAAAAAAATATGGCGACGTGTTTGACAGTATATCCATTTGCCTTAGTAAAGGACTGGGCAGTCCGGCAGGTAGTGTATTGCTTGGCGACAAAGAATTTATTGCAAGGGCGAGACGGGTAAGAAAAATTTTTGGAGGCGGTATGCGGCAGGCTGGCTACCTGGCAGCGGCCGGTTTATATGCGCTGGAAAATAACATTCCCCGTTTGGCGCAGGATCATCAGCATGCAAAACAAATTGCCGCAGCGCTTCAAAAAAAGGATTTTGTAAAAACAATGATGCCCGTGGAAACCAATATCCTGATATTTGAAGTTGAGGGGAGGTACAATGCCGCTGGTTTGGTGGAAATATTAAAAGCCGAAAACGTATTGACTATTGCCATATCTCCTACTGAAGTACGCATGGTTACCCATTTAGACATTACCTCAGAAATGGTGAGCAAACTCGTCCAGTTTATATCTGCCCTCTAGCATTTATTGCGGATATACAGCCTGCCAGTGGAGCATGCCGCCAGAGAGATTTTTTACATTTTTAAAACCGAAGGATTCTAAAACCATGCAGGCCTGCCCACTCCGGTTGCCGCTTCTGCAGTACAAA
>JAYWIB010000497.1:0-2359 GCA_043789265.1 Chitinophagaceae bacterium | reverse complement strand
CATCACACCATTCTCCCGGATGCAAACATGCTTCCTGCAATTTATATTCTTCTGTTCCAAACTTTGGCTGATAATTATATTCAAATCGTACAGTAGGCGGCAGGCTCATTAAAATACTTTCAATCCTTCCGTTTGTTTTTAATCCAAACAATGTTCCCCGGTCGTGCACTAAATTAAATTCAACATAGCGGCCTCTTCTTATTTCCTGCCAGTGTTTGTTTTCATCTGTATAAGAAATATTTTTTCTTTTATCTGCAATGGGAATATAAGCATCAATAAATGCGTTGCCACATTTCTTTCCAAAGTTCATCCAGAAATCAACATCCTGTTTTTCATTGGCTCTTTGATAATCGTAAAAGATACCGCCGATGCCTCTGCGTTCCTTATTGCGGTGCCAGTTCACAAAATAATTATCGCATTCTTCTTTAAATTTTGGATAGAATGAAGTATCCAATTCATCACAAACATTTTTATAAGTTTGATGAAAATGTTTGGCATCTTCTTCAAATAAATAGTAAGGCGTTAAATCTGTGCCGCCGCCAAACCAGCGGTCAATTAAGCCCCCGTCTCCTCCCGGTTGTATCGGGACAGGTGAAGGGGAGTTATTCGAAGATTCTTCATTTTTATACAATTCAAACATGCGGTAATTGCAATGCACTGTTGGCACAAATGGATTTACAGGATGTATAACAATGCTCATTCCGCAGGCAAACCATTTATCACCATCAATTTTTAATTGGCTTCTCATTGCATCAGTAACCTCTCCAAAAACTATAGAAGTATTAACGCCGCCTTTCTCAAATACATTTCCATTGGCAATCACTCTTGTTCTTCCACCACCACCTTCTGCCCTATCCCATTTATCTTCAATAAAAGTTGCTTTGCCATCACACAATTCTACAGCAGCACAAATACTGTCCTGCATTTGCTGAATGATTGCTATCCATTGTTCTTTTACACTCATATAGTCAATTATCAATTATGAATAGTCAGTAAGACCCCAAAACGTTTACATAGTCAAATGTCAATGGTCAATTGCGAATAGTCAATAAGATCCGTAAATTTTTAGACACTGGTATTGCCTATTGCATATTCACTATTGCCTATTCACCATTCACTTTTATATTCCTTCACTGCATCTACAAAAGCTCTTGCATTGTCCACCGGCACATTTGGTGTAATACCATGACCAAGGTTTGCAATATAATTTTGTATGCCAAACGCATCAATCATTTCCTTCACTTCTTTCTTTATCTGCGGAATGGTGGCCAATAATTTGGATGGGTCAAAGTTGCCCTGTATCGTAATTTTATTTTGTGTCATTTCTCTTGCCATTTGCGGCGTAATGCACCAGTCAATGCCCACACCGCTTGCGCTGCTGCTGGCAATATCTTTCAAAGCATACCAGCTTCCTTTGGGAAATAAAATTACCGGGGCATCATCTTTCAACGCATCGGCAATTTGAAATAAATAGGGCTGTGCAAATATTTTAAAATCGGCCGGGCTTAATGCACCCGCCCAACTGTCAAACACCTGTACTGTATCTGCGCCGGCTTTTACCTGGTGTTTTAAATATTCAATGGTGATGTCGGTTATCTTTTGCAGTAAAGAATGTGCAAGCTCTGGTTGTGTATAAGCAAACTGTTTTGCTTTATCCCATGTCTTGCTTCCTTTGCCTTCCACCATATAACACAGTATTGTCCACGGTGCCCCGGCAAAACCAATAAGCGGCACGCTGCCATTCAATTCTTTTTTAGTTAAAGCCAATGCGTCATACACATACTTTAAACTTTCTTCTGCACCTGTTGTAATCAATGCATCAATATCATGCTGTGTTTTTATTGTGTTTGGTAATGATGGTCCTTTGCCTTCTTCCATCAATACTTCTAAACCCATCGCCTGTGGTATTACCAAAATATCACTGAAGATAATGGCGGCATCCACACCTATTTGATCAATTGGCTGCAAAGTAATTTCACACGCAAGCTCAGGTGTTTGCACACGGGTAAAAAAATCATACTTCGCTTTTAACTTTAAATAATCAGGCAAATACCTGCCCGCCTGCCGCATCATCCATACTGGTGGGCGTTCAACTTTTTCTTGTCTTAAAGCTCTTAAGAGCAAATCGTTTTTTAGCATCTGTTTGTCAATTGTGAATAGTGAATTGTGAATTGTCAATGAGCAGCTTTTGAAGCAATAAGACCACTTAGCACTTTAAAACAACTCACCGTTAATTCACCAAGTTTTTTCATGTTATAATTGTTTAAATACTCAAGCCCATTTGCTACATCCAGCGCTGCATCTATTTCAATCATTGAACCTCTGGAAATTTCATAATATCTTTTTCTTTCTGCCTCTG
>JAYWIB010000496.1:0-2360 GCA_043789265.1 Chitinophagaceae bacterium | reverse complement strand
TTCCTTCGCTCTCTTTATATATTCAATGCTTTTTGCAGAAGATACTCCCGTAAAGTGAAGTCTGCTGTCGGCATATCTTGTAAGCTTAATATCTCTTGCCACCATCAATTCTTCTGCCATAGCCGGTTTGCCGGGCAGGCCAAGCTGTGTAGAAACAATGCCTTCATTCATCAGGCCATTGCCACCAATACTTTTATCATCCGGTATTTGCAGGATGGTGCCGTCAAAGGTTTTAATATACTGAAGTGCTTTTAACAGCAGCCCCCCATTTTGTATGGCATTGGTGCCATCAGTAAAAGCAACAGCGCCGGACTGCCGCATATCATACATCTCTGCCAGTTCGCTGCCATCGGTATTTTTAGTAACGGCACCCAGGGCATGCACACTTACCGGCAGCAGCAAAGATTTTTGTTTGATGTATTCCACCTGCGATTTTGTATGCAATACAGGATTGGTATTGGGTACCACCAGTACATCGGTAAAGCCACCTGCAGCAGCAGCGGCAGCGCCTGTTTCCAGCGTTTCCCTGTATTCAAAACCAGGGTCGCAAAAGTTTGCAAATACGTCCATCCAGCCAATACTTACATGCATATTTTCCTGCTCAATCTTTTCATCATACGGATGATTGATATTGTCAGCAATAGCATGAATGATGCCATTCACAATGAGGATGTCTTTTATTTGCCCGTGAAGGGGAGAAGACGCAGCAACGATGGTGGCCTGTCTGATTAAAACATTCATCTAAAAAAAGTTGCGCTAAGATAAGCGATGTTATAGTTTTAAAAATTGAAAATTTCAATTACTTTTGCCCTCCTCTTAAAAGTTCGGGATGTAGCGCAGCCCGGTAGCGCACACGTCTGGGGGGCGTGGGGTCGCAAGTTCGAATCTTGTCATCCCGACTGTTAAAGGAGTTGATTCAAAATGGAATCAGCTCCTTTTCATTTTTTGAATGACCGATAAAAAAGCGTGGTGCAAAACGCTATCTTATTAATATTGGGCTAACCTTTTAGCTGGTGGCCACGCCTGGCGTGGAAGTTCGAATCTTGTCATCCCGACTTCAAAGGACAAGCTGGAATTATTTCCACTTGTCCTGTTTTTATTTTCGCCCAAACCGTTATCCATACTGTATATTAGCTGAATGGCTTCGTTCATTCTGGGAGTTCGAAGTAAGAATCCGTCAAAAGTCAATTTTTCGGGATACATCGAAAAAATTATTTCCCGTTTTTTTTCTATGTCAGCGGTTTCACAGATGTAATCCAGTTTTAAAAGATTATTTATGCGCTTACTTAGCAGGCTATTAATATCTGCTTTATCGTGATTAGAAGCACTTAATTTGGCCTCCAATTTTTCAAGCTTTGTACTGTACTCATTTTTAATTTCTCTAAAGTCAGCAGGCTCTATTTGTTTGGATGAAAGCAAATCCCTTATATAAGTTATTTTTTCTTCCAGTTCTTTTATCTGCAGTTGCAATTGTTTACTATCATCCTGAAGGTGATTGGTTTGGTCATTCCATGCTTCGGTAATCAATATCTTCAAGAGGTCTGCAATTTCAGGCTTGAGTATATATCTTGTGAGTTTATAAATAAATTTGTGGCTTACTTTATCTGCCCTATAGCGGCAAGAGCAGCCATCAGTGCAGTGGTAATAAAAATAATATTTTGTATGGCCTTTCGATGCACTTCTGGTCGATAATGTGGTACATAAATGGCAAATTAGAAAGCCACGTAGCGGAAGAGATTCATTTGCTATAACTTTAAGCCGGTAATGCCTTTTTCTGCCGTCTAACACATCCTGCACCTGATAGTACAATCTTCTGATATAATCAGTTCATGTGAACCTTTTGCAAATCGGCTCTCCTGCTCAATCATTGCATTATACCATTATCCTTTTGCATCATACCTGAATTAATTGAATCATGCTGCATCTGATAAGTCATCGAATTATCCATTTCATTTTTTGTTGTTTTATTATTTGTATTGTCGCATGACAGCAATAAGTATGCATTAAAAATAAAGCTGTTGTGATTAATAAATTACTCTTCATGTTTTTAATTTTTTAAATTATTGATTGGTTTATATTTTAGTTCGAAAGAATTTTTTCTACAGCCATAAGGCAGGACTCTTGTTTATAGTTTATAGTATCCAATTAATTAAAAAAGTTACATCATGCAAACATTGTAAATAATTTACTAAAAAGTTGAAGATGTTTCAGATAAATAAATACTGTAAAGAACTTGGTAACTCTGTTTTTTACTAACTTTTGACTTACATGTTGTCACATCTTCATCCCCTTACTCGGTTGGTTCCTTTCTTAAAAATAAATTCATTCAGCAGCATAAGTTTCTACTTATTTTTATTTTA
>JAYWIB010000495.1:0-8363 GCA_043789265.1 Chitinophagaceae bacterium | reverse complement strand
TACAGCCACCGGTGAAATATGTTTCAATACCGGTATGACGGGCTACCAGGAAGTATTTACCGACCCCAGTTATTATGGTCAGGTGCTGATTATGAATAATGTGCATATAGGCAATTATGGCGTAAAGCAGGAGGATGTGGAAAGCAATGGTGTAAAAGTAAAAGCAGTGATAGCACGCAATCTGGAAGAGCAATTTTCCAGGCTGCTTGCAGAAGGTTCGCTGCAGCAATATTTTGAAGCACAGCAGGTAGTGGCCATTGAAGGTGTGGATACACGGGCACTGGTGGCGCATGTACGTACACAGGGCGCTATGAATTGTATTGTGTCATCAGAAACGGATGATTTAAAAATATTACAAAAGCAGTTAGATGCTGTGCCTTCCATGGCCGGGCTGGAACTTGCTTCCGTAGTTTCCACCACTGAAGCTTATTACCTGGGCGATCCGAAAAGTAAAACACGGGTTGCTGTGCTGGATTTTGGCGTAAAGAAAAATATTTTAAACTGCCTGGTGGAAAGAGGGGCGTATGTAAAAGTACACAACGCAAAAACAAGCCTTCAGGAATTAAAAGCGTTTAACCCTGATGGCTACTTTATCAGCAATGGTCCCGGCGATCCGGAACCAATGGATTATGCGGTGCAAACGGTAAAAGATATTATTACCGAAGGCAAACCATTGTTTGGTATCTGCCTCGGTCACCAGTTGCTGGCCCTGGCAAATGATATCCCTACATTTAAAATGCACCATGGGCACCGGGGACTGAATCATCCTGTAAAAAATATTATTACTGGTAAAAGTGAAATCACCACACAAAATCATGGCTTTGGTGTAAACCCTGATGCAGTAAGGGCTTCAGCCAATATGGAGATAACGCATATAAACCTCAATGATGGGTCAATAGAAGGGATAAGGATAAAAGGTAAGCCGGCATTTTCGGTACAGTATCACCCCGAAGCCACTCCGGGGCCGCATGACAGCCGGTATCTATTTGATGATTTTATTGCGATGATGCAGTAAATTTCAGATCAACAAATTTTGAAGATGAAGTATTCATCCATAATTATATTTCTTGTGACAGCCTTGTGTGCAGCCATGTATTTTTTAGGAAAAAAAAATGGGAGTACGCAAATAAAGTCCACTATCATTAACAATGCACAGCTTGTAAAACAAATAGCAGAACTTTCTTCGCTGGAGGTAACGGGAACCACCACTGCAAGAATTTCCAATGCCGGCAATATATCCGGGGTGTGGAATAATTTTAAAAATTATTTTATTGAAAATACACTGCAGGTTACTATTCCTTATACAGCTAAATATGGCGTGGATGTTTCTAAGTCTGCCTTTAATATCAATCATACGGACTCTGCAATTGTTATCAATCTTCCTCCATGCAAAATGCTGAGTCTGGAGTTGAAGTTAGACCGGATGGAAACGATGAACCAAACCGGCCTGTTTGCAAGAACCACGGTAGCTGATATGAAACTGGCCGAACAGCAATTGTATACCGCTGCCAGCAGGCAACTGGGCAACGATACAATGCTGCTGGAGAAAGCAAAAAAGCACATTACCGAAATTTACAACCAGTATTATTCCAATTTGGGATACAGGGTAGCGTGTACCTTTATGCCACTTTAAAAATATGCTTATGCAAATTGCAATTATTAATGGCCCCAACCTTAACCTCTTGGGAAAACGTGAAACAGATATTTATGGCAACCAGTCTTTTGAAAATTATTTAAAAGAGCTTACACAAAAATTTGCTGCCGTAAGCTTTCATTATTTTCAAAGCAATGTGGAAGGTGAATTGATAAACGAAATACAACGCATTGGCTATACTTACGATGGTATTGTATTTAATCCGGGTGGCTATACACATACTTCAGTTGCCATTGGCGATGCCATTGCAGCCATTACCACGCCTGTGGTGGAAGTACATATTTCCAATATTTTTGGCCGTGAAGAATTCAGAAAGCTATCTCATGTTTCTGGAAAAAGTGTGGGTGTTATCAGTGGGCTTGGCCTTAAAGGCTATGCCCTGGCAGTAGAATATTTCCTCTAAAGCATTCTTTTTTTTGTCACAGCGTAATTAAAATATATTTTATCATTAGTCCACTAAAATAGTAGGAAATGCCCTATTTTTGATTTTCCGGCAGGTTTGTGCCGGTATATGTACACAATGGCACACAATCATAAAGATTTTTTGAAGCAAAAAAACAGTGAGGCAATACTTACAGAAGCAAACAACCTGTTTCCTGTATTTTTAAAACTGGAGCAACTGTCTGTACTGATAGTGGGCGGGGGATATGTGGGTATGGAAAAAATGAATGCAGTGTTACAAAATTCTCCCAATACAAAAATTACATTGGTAGCCACTTCAGTAAGTGAAGAAATAAAGCAGCTCGCTAAAAAGTATGCAAATATTTATATAAACGAAAGACCTTACCAGTCTGCTGATATAGATGCTGCAGATATTATAATTGCGGCATTGAATGATGCAGGCGTAAGTGCGCAGGTAAGTGCCGATGCAAAGCAAAAGCATAAACTGGTAAATGCTGCCGATAAACCTGCGCTGTGCGACTTTTATTTGTCATCAGTGGTACAGAAGGGAAGTATAAAAATTGCTATTTCCACCAATGGCAAATCGCCTACAGTAGCCAAGCGTTTAAAGGAGGTAATTGGCAACATGATTCCGGATGAAATGGAAAATGTACTGAACAACATTCAGGAAATACGCAAGGGTATTGATGGAAGTTTTGAAGATAAAGTAAAGAAACTCAATAAGCTTACCGAAGGACTTGTACTTAATGGAAGAGATAAAGAAGACGAGGAAAAACCTGAAAGAAAACACTGGCAAAAAATTGCGACTTACTCTGTAATTGCATTTGCACTGATGCTGGTGGGGCATTTTATTTTTTCGTATATCCCTTACAGTGATATAAGCCTGAGTGCTGCCAAATTGTATCGTTCACTGGATGTAAATTTTCACTGGATGGTGCTGGCCGGATTTTTGGCACAGTTGGTGGATGGCGCACTGGGCATGGGTTACGGCGTTACCAGCGCATCTATTTTGTTGTCTACGGGTATCAACCCTGCTGCCATTAGCGGAAGTATTCATACTGCAGAAATGTTTGCCAGTGGCGCATCGGGCTACAGCCATTATAAGTTCGGCAATGTAAACATGAAATTGTTTAAAACCCTGGTAATACCGGGTGTAATTGGAGCGATTGCCGGTGCCATACTGCTGGTTTTTTTAGGCGATAAATTGTCTGCTTATATAAGGCCCATCATGGCTTGCTATACCTTATTCCTTGGCGTTAAAATTTTACTCAATGCTTTCAGGAAATACAATCCTCAAAAAAAATTCAGGAAGTTTATCCCGCTTGCCGGCTTAGGCGGATTTCTTGATTCGTTTGGCGGCGGAGGTTGGGGTCCCATTGTTACTACTACTTTAATAACCAATGGAAGAAGCCCACGCTTTGTAATCGGTACAGTAAGCCTCACAGAATTTTTTGTAACACTTGCCAGTGCTTTTTCATTTTTTATCCTGCTGGGCATCACACATATTCAAACCATCATTGCACTTATAATTGGCGGTTTTATTGCAGCGCCCATTGCAGCAAAGCTGGCAGGTAAATTACCCCGTAAAACTTCTTTCATCTTACTCGGTATTTTAGTGATCATCTGGAGTTTAAAAATATTATCCAAATTACTGTAAATAAACACCGGGTATGTAGATCCGGTTTGCATATATGAATCGTAAAAATGGAGCCAGTTATGATTTGAACCAACTGGTTGTATATTTTTTGCAGCTTGGTACCACCGGCTTTGGTGGCCCGGTTGCTTTAATCGGCTACATGCACCGCCACCTGGTGGAAGATAAAAAATGGATTACAGAAGAAGAATATAAACAGGGACTGACTCTGGCACAGCTTGCACCAGGCCCGCTGGCAGCCCAGCTTTCCATTTATATTGGCTTTATACATTACAGAATATTGGGTGCCACCCTTGCAGGAATTGCATTTGTATTACCGTCGTTTGTCATGGTAATATTACTTGGTATTGCTTATAAAATTTATGGCGGACTGCAATGGATGCATGCAGTGTTTTATGGGGTAGGCGCTGCCGTTACTGCCATCATAGTAATGAGTACTTACAAATTAACAGTAAAGTCTGTTGGTAAATTTTCTGTAGAGTCATTTAAAATAAACTGGCTGCTGTGGATATTTTATTTTACAGCCGGCATCATTACTGTTGTTACGCGGCAGGAGCAGGTACTCTTGTTTATCGCAGCAGGATTATTGTATATGTTTGTGAAAGCACCGCCTGTAAATATGCGGACTTCTGCTAATTCTTTTGCATTATTTTTTTTGCAAATCAGTTTGGTGGAAACACAGCAGGATATTCTTTGGAAAATTGCTTTTTTCTTTACACGTGCAGGGGCTTTTGTTTTTGGAAGCGGCCTTGCCATCGTTCCATTTTTACACGCAGGCGTAGTGGTTGAAAACAGGTGGCTTACCGAGCAGCAATTTGTGGACGCTGTGGCTGTTGCTATGATTACGCCAGGCCCGGTCGTGATTACAGTGGGATTTATTGGTTATCTCATCGCCGGCTTTTCAGGATCATCTGTTGCAGCACTCGCTACTTTTTTACCTTGTTATCTTTTTACCGTAATCCCTGCTCCTTATTTTAAGTCTATAGCAGCAAACAATTCTGTAAAAGCCTTTGTAGATGGTATTACAGCAGCAGTAGCAGGGGCCCTTACCGGGGCGGTATTGCTGATTGGCAGGGCAAGTGTAACCGATGCAGTTACAGCTATCCTTGCTTTCATTACATTTATTATTTTAATCCTTTACAAAAAAATTCCCGAACCTTATATTATACTTGGCGCCGCACTGGCCGGCTTTATATTAACGAGGTAGCGGGAAATTATTTTTTAAATTTAGTCTACAAATTTGGTAGACTAATAAAAAGCTCCCTATATTTGTATTCACAAAAAAACTATTCAGTATGCATACAGTACCAGAATGCAATGCGCTTCGATGCCGAACTATTATCAGTTAAAACATAAACATTTTTTTTGATCATATAGTCTACTAAAATAGTGGACTAAAATTTGCACACCTATTTATCAACGTTATGAAAAAAACATTTTTACTCAGCGCATTTTTATTACCCCTCTGCCTGTTTGCACAATTAAATGGTGCAGTCATTTTAAGCGGAAAAATTGTCGGCGAAAATCATGAAGGAATAGCCGCTGCCAGTGTAACCATTAAAGACAGCAAAGGAGGCACCACCACCGATTCTGCAGGAAGATTTTCACTGGTTACCAGCCAGAAATTTCCCTTCAGACTCGTAATATCTTCCATTGGTTTTGCGCCAGAGGAACTGGAAATTAAAAACAGTAATTCAAAAATTGCCATACAGCTAACGTCCCAAACTTTTTTAGCAAATGAAGTGGTGGTAACAGCAAGCCGGGTTTCAGAAAAAATATTGAAATCACCGGTGAGCATTGAAAAGCTGGACATCCGGGCTTTGAAAGAAACACCCGCTGCTTCTTTTTATGATGCATTGGGCAATGTAAAAGGCGTACAGTTGACTACGTCTTCCATTACATTTAAAGTGCCTAATACACGTGGCTTTAACATACCCAACAACTTCCGTTTTTTGCAACTGGTAGATGGTATAGATATGCAGGCAGCCACACTGGGTGTTCCTCTTGGCAACGCCATAGGCCCCACCGAGCTGGATGTACAAAGCATTGAAATAACACCCGGTGCTGCCTCAGCACTGTACGGTATGAATGCCATAAACGGCCTGGCTAACCTGCTTACAAAAGATCCGTTTCGTACACAGGGCCTGAGTATTTTTCAACGCACGGGTGTTAACCATGTGGATGGTAAAGACCATGCAGCAGGCGTACTTACCGAAACGGCTATACGCTTTGCAAAAGCCTATGGCAATAAATTTGCTTTTAAACTGAATGCCGGTTACCTGCATGCCACCGACTGGATTTCTGATACAAGAACTGATCAAAACTCCAACGATAAAAAATCTGCCAACCCGGCTTATCCTGCATTGAATGGCGGCAATAATATTGCATTTGACGGATGGAATAAATATGGTGATGATGCACTGCAGGGCAGCAACACAGTATCGGTAACAGGCCTCGAAATTGACGGGCAGCCAAACCGCACACTAACGGTGGCCCGTACTGGTTATTGGGAAAAAGACTTAGTAGATCCCCAGGTGGACAATTTAAAATTTGATGCTGCGTTGCTTTACCGCTTTACACCCAAAACACAGCTCACCTATAGCTACCGTGTTGGTAAAATGGATGGCGTATTTCAAAGAGGTAATAAAGTAAAGCTGGACAATGTAGTGGTACAGAATCACCAGGCAGAGCTGAAGGGCAGCAGCTTTGTGATAAAGGCATATTTCACTAAAGAAAATACCGGCGATTCTTATAATGTAAAACCGCTGGCAGATAACCTTGATTTGTACACGGGCGGCAGCGGTGCCGTGTGGGCTGCAAAATTTAAAGAAGGTTTAAATAATTACAAAACAGCCTCCGGAGATATGCTTACCAACGCCAACATTGCAGAAGCCACAAAATTTGCACGGGCCTTTGCAGATGCAGGCAGGGCGGTACCTGGCACGGAGCGTTTCAATACGGTAAAAGATTCTATCATTAGTATCAACAACTGGGATATTAAATCGGCATTGATACCAAATGCACCGGCTACCGGCGGCGCTGCATTGATTCAAAAAAGTAATTTGTATCACGTAGAAGGACAATGGGATTTAACCAGCAAGGTGAAGTATTTTAATTTATTAATTGGTGGGGATGCCCGTATTTATGAACTGATACCCGATGGAAATAATTTTGTTGATTTTAAACGCCCCATTGCTGAAAGAAACAATGCACTGCCGGATGGCAGCTTTGGTAAAAAAACTTTGTATAAAAAGTTTGGCGGCTTTGCACAAATAACAAAAACTTTTTTTGATGAAAAATTAAAATTGAATGGTTCTGTACGGGCAGATTACAATCCTGAATTTGATGTAAAGTTTACACCGAGGATAGCGGCAGTGTATACCCTAAAAGACAAACACAATTTCCGTATTACACTGCAGCAGGGCTATCGTTTTCCAGCATTGTTTGAAGCACTGTCATACGTAAACAACGGAAGAGTAAAGAGGGTAGGCATTTTACCTGTTATAAATGAAGGACTTGGTTTTAGAGAAAACAGCTATACCCAATCTTCTGTTACTTCATTCAATGCTGCGGTTAAGCTTGCCGGTAACACAGATTCTTCAGCACTGGCTAACAGAAATTTATTGCAGGCAGCCAGCTTGCCCGGCGGGCGCCCCGAAGGAATTAAATCAATAGAGGCGGGATATAAAACTGTACTCTATAATAACAAGCTCATTATAGATTACGACGCATACCTCAATCTCTACGATGGTTTCCTGGGGCAGGTTCAGGTATTTGTACCCATTGCAGAAGCTATCGGCAGCGATGCCTCTGTGCTGTCAATGCTGGACAGAAACAGGGATGCACAGCCTGCAAAACCTGCTGCAGGTAACACACCTGCTACAGCAGCCAGCAAAGGGCAGGATCGCTACCGGGTATATACAAACGCAAAAAACAAGTATACTTCTTATGGGTCATCCCTGGGTGTTACGTATAATTTTTATAAAACATTTGCAATATCTGGCAATGTTAATTACAATGACATTAAAGGAAATACATCCCCTGATTTATTTGTTACTGGTTTTAATACGCCAAAATGGACAACCAATATTTCTTTCGGCAACCGTGCCATCACACGCAATGTTGGTTTTAATATTGTATGGAAGTGGCAGGATGCATTTGCATGGGAGAGTCCTTTGGTAAGCGGAGATGTAAAAGCCATTAATAATATAGATGCCCAAATTACCTGGAGAATGCCTGCAATTAAATCGAGTATAAAATTTGGCGGCACCAATATTTTAAACAACCGCTACATACAGTACGCAGGCGGCCCCACCATTGGTGCATTGTATTATGCAGCCATTACTGTAGATGGATTACTTGGAAAATAAAAGCTGAACAATTTATAAGGCGGGCAATCCTCAAATCCAAAAGCGGCTCCGATCACGGGGATGCTTTTTGATGTGTGTATGTGTTATTTTAATTGTATTTTATTATTGTTGTCCGAGATAATTTTTAAAATAAGGGTGATTTTTTAGGCCACCCTTTATCATCTTTGTAGTTACCACACCATAATGAATGATATGAACAAATCTACAGATTTTGTCGGACAGCCAATTTTCTCCCAGCTACTTTCTTTAATAGAAAAGCCCCTTATAAAAGAAACCATCACCG
>JAYWIB010000494.1:0-2365 GCA_043789265.1 Chitinophagaceae bacterium | reverse complement strand
AACGGAAGTAAGAAAAGTATTGGGCAGCCGGTTTAACATTATAAGCCTTAGAGAAGCAGGTATTGACATTGATATCCCTGAACCCTATGACACACTGGAAGAAAATGCCGCAAAAAAATCCAGCACTATTTATGCCCTTACCGGCAAAAATTGTTTTAGTGAAGATACCGGCCTGTTTACAGATGTACTGAATGGTGAGCCAGGTGTAAAAAGTGCAAGGTATGCCGGTGAGCCTGCGGATGCGGAAAAAAATATAGAAAAGCTGCTATATAATTTACAGGAATTTAGCAGCATTAAAGCCCGGTTCAGAACCATTATTTCATTAATATTGCATGGCAGATCATACCAGTTTGAAGGCATTTGTGAGGGTAAAATTATTAAAGAGAAAAGGGGTTGCAACGGTTTTGGTTACGACTCCGTCTTTATTCCGGATGGCAGTATGAAAACCTTTGCAGAGATGGACATTGAAGCAAAAAATATTTACAGCCACCGCCAGAAAGCGATGGAAAAAATGATAACCTTCCTTCTTTCTTAACCGTGGTGTAGAAAGCAGTACATTTTATTTTAAACCTTATTGTATTGAACAGCCATCCAGAATTATCTGAAAGTAATCTTATAAAAGGATGTATTTCAGGAGACAGAAAAATGCAGGAATTACTCTATCACAGATATTCCCCAAAAATGTATGGGGTATGCCTGCGATATAGTAACAATACAGATGATGCACAGGATTTACTGCAGGATGGATTTATTAAGGTATTTAAAAACCTGGAAAAATATCGTGGGGATGGTTCCTTTGAAGGGTGGATGCGGAGAATTTTTGTAAACACATCTATAGAACAATTCCGGAAAAATACCCGGATGACCACGGTGTCGGAACCACAGGAAAGTAATTTTGAAGACAGAGAACTGGGGGCTTTGGATAACATTGCGGCAAAAGATATCATAAAAATTGTACAGCAATTAAGTCCTGGCTACAGGCAGGTGTTTAACATGTATGTAATTGAAGGTTACACTCATAAAGAAATTGGAGATATATTAGGGATAAGTGAGGGTACCAGCAAATCGCAACTGGCAAGAGCCAGAGCAATATTACAAAAAATGGTGGAAGAAAAAATGTATTTGAATTAAATAAAATTATGTCCGGCAACTGGAAAGATAGAATAGCAACCTTTGAACAGGCACCTCCCGCAGGTGTATGGAACAGTATTGCCGAAAAACTGGACAAGGAAACTACCTTTCAAAACAACCTCCTCCATTACGAAGAAATGCCTCCTACAGGTATATGGGAAGCCATTGCTTCCAGAATAGATGCAGCAGAAAAAAAAGCTCCTGTAATACCGGCATATAATTACAAAAAAAGAAATAACTGGTGGAAATATGCTGCAGCCGCTTCTGTACTTGGATTGATATTCATCAGTATTTATTATTCAGTTGGTAAGAAACAACCTGACAATACATACAGCATAGCATCTGGCGGTAGTGTAAAATCTGCTGATACGGTTTCTCCTTCCGGCAGCCAGCCGCAAATACCAGTCGCCATAAATCAATCGCCGGAAAAAAAGCAGGTAAATAATTTCGGCAAAAAAGTTACGGCAAAAAAAGATGACAAGGAAATTGACATTGCTTTTGTGCAGCCGGGTGAAGCGGCACCGCTGGCCGGCCCTCCGGAATTTGATAAAAATAAAAAGCTACTAAACAGCGATGGTGAAACAAATACTGATATTTCGTTGATGAATTCTCCCAATACCTACGTTACTATAACAGGCCCAAATGGTGAGCCGGTAAGGGTTTCATCCAAATTCTCTCAACTGATAGCATACCTGGATGACCGTACCCCGGCTACGGAAGAATATTTAGATAAGGTGATAAAAGAAAGTACATTCTGGAAAGGGAAATTTAAAAGCTGGCGGGATAAAATGATCAACAATTCTATAACACCTACCCCATCCAACTTTATGGATATTATCGAGTTGAGTACACTCGTAAAAGAAAAATAAAAACATTTATACTATTTACTAAACCGCAAGGAAACACCCTGTAGCAATACGGGGTTTTCTATTTTTGCACTACATTGTACAAAACCAATGTATACATGACCAGAATAAAAATCAAGCTCCCTTCTTTAGAAATTGCTGTGGTGAAAATACCCGTTCGAATTACAGACATCAACTACGGTAATCATACAGGCAACGATGCATTTATTTCAATCCTTCATGAAGCCAGGATGCAATGGCTAAAGCAACATGCATATACAGAACTAAACTTTGCAGGTACAGCACTCATCATGAGCGACCTGCAGATAGAATTTAAAAATGAATCCTATTATGGGGACATGATTGAAATAAAAATATTTTGCGGAGAA
>JAYWIB010000493.1:0-2376 GCA_043789265.1 Chitinophagaceae bacterium | reverse complement strand
ATTTATTCTTGATGCAATTGTTCCAAGCCCACCTTCAATGGATAACTTTTTTTGATTGCCATCTTTCATCTTAACATCTATTACAGAAGATAAACGACCACCATATTGTGCCGGCATACCACCTTTATAGACACTCACATCCTTTATGGCATCGCTGTTAAATGTAGAGAAAAAACCAAGCAGGTGCGATGCATTGTAAACGGGCGCTTCATCCAGCAAAATTAAATTTTGATCTGTACCACCACCTCTAACATTTAACCCACTATTGCCTTCACCTGCACTCTTGTATCCGGGCATTAATTGTATTGCTTTAAGAATATCTTTTTCGCCAAATATTACCGGGATCTTATTCATCTCGGTCATGTTTAATTTATCAACACCCATGATTGGCCTCGAAATATTTTCATTTTTCCTTTTGCTGGAAACAATAACTGTTGCCAGTTGTGCTTGTTTAGATTGCAAGCCTATTAACAACTGCTGGCTTTTGTCTATCACAATCGTTATGGTGTCTGTTACGTAACCGATAAAACTTACACTCATTTTGTAGGTACCTTCAACTGCATTAATGGAGTAAAAGCCATACGCATTGGTGAAAGTACTTTTTGGTTTGACATCAGTCAGCACGATGCTTGCCCCTATTAAAGTTTCACCGGTAGCAGCATCTTTTACCGTACCACTAATGGTTAATAATTGTTTGTCTTGTGCAAATGATGCTGTGCTTAATGCAAGGAAGGTGAATAGAAAAAAATGTCTCATAAATAATTCTTTTTGTTGTTTTGAGAACATGAAGAAATGTTGATTAACTCATTCATATTTTCGGTTTAGGTCTAATGTTGTTGATTACTTTTTTATTTGATTACTTCATTGTTTTTTTGGTTAAGAAGATGATTCGCAAAAAGCTTATTTCTCATAATTAAAACACTGCTATTAATTGTAACAGATGCAATGCGATTCCAATACTTTTCATTTCAGTTATTTTTACTTTTTATTTGGTTATGCAAATCTGCGCAAGTTTTCTCCTTCTTAAAGGACATAAAGATGTCAATAACGGACAACTTAATTTTATTTAAATACTTTGTATTGAATTTGCTTATTAGTTGTAAAATGTATCTCAATATTTTTCTGGTATGGGTAGGTTAGTACCTCTCCTTTCTTTCCCCAAAAATTAATCACATCTTTTATTGTGCTGCATTGTTGTATAGTAGTTTGTTTGAAAAAATAAGCTGAATCCTTTCCTAATTCCATTCGAATTGATGTATTTTTATTAGTGCCAAAACTCGACCTCATCCGTCTCCAATCTTCCTGATTGCAAAAAGATTTTACGCAATGGATGGCCCTGCATTCAGATAACCCTTTCCCAAATTAGAACGGACAAGCAGTGGAGGATTAAGCTTGATGTTTATAAGAATTTAAAATGTTCAATTTGGCACTGAACAAGCCTTTTTGCCAAACTGTTTCTAGGCTCAGTTTTTCTTTTCATTGGTAATTATATTATTGTTTTTCAACTAGATGAGTCATTGAAATCATAAAAAATTAGTGCTATTTATCTCCTCTTCCAATAAAAGTTTTAATTGAACTAATTTTCCCTTCAGAATTTATCGTTATAACATCAATAACATAAAGTTCCTCTTTGCGCAGTAAAGCCAGGTGAAAAGATAACGTGGTTCCCTTTACCGGTTATTGTTACGGATATTGGTGCCTGTGTAAAAGCGAAATGAGATAAAAATAACATGGTAATTACAAGTCCTTTAGTTTTCATGATGTGTTTTGTTTTAATTTCTACTTTGAACCGAAAACAGGGGAATTGTTACACTTCCATGAATATTTTGGTTAAAGCCTCCGCAGTTTAAAGTATATGATTTATGAAAACTTTGTGTGGCAGAATACTGGTATTTTTCAAAGGGCGCAAATTTATTTTGTTTTGTTTATTCAACTGCAGTATGATTATAATTGCAGCGATAAAACATATCAATAAAGCCTGTACTGATCCTTCTGGTCCAAACTGGCCTCCGGTTAATATTTCCGGCCCGGTAATGCTCGTTGTTAAAAGACTGCTGGTTTTTTCATTCCCCGATGTGATAGCTCCAAAAATTCCATTCTGGGTGAAATTCCAAGCAAAATGTATGGCAATTGGCACCCATAAATTTCTATAATACATGTATGCAGCACTAAGCAAAACACCTACTACTGTTATGCATAGAAATGATACTATTGTAACGTGAGGATTAGTAAGATGTAAGCCCCCGAAAATTACTCCCGAAATAGTCAAGGCAATTGTACTGCCCCATTTTTCTTCTGTAATTCTAAAAACAATTCCCCTCAACAATATTTCCTCTAATATGGCTACTGTAAATGCTACTGTAAATGGAATAATTA
>JAYWIB010000492.1:0-8411 GCA_043789265.1 Chitinophagaceae bacterium | reverse complement strand
CAGTCAGGAATTTTTTTGGTGTACACATTTTAAATTTTTGCATTTGCATATGAAGTAATCAATTCTATATTCGATGCTGAATTGTCAAAAATAAAAACTCGATCAAAAATTTTGAGACTTTTCTTCAGCAATGCTATGCTTCTTTTGTACTTCTGTGTTACTTTTTCTCCGTCAACGGGATGTCCACCTTTATATACCCTCCCCTTTATCCTGCCGATATTTATTAGGGGTGACCCGGTGGCAATAAAATATAAATAAGTCTTGTACTGCTTCTTAGAAGCGCTTTTTACCAATTCCAGTTTGGATGGATGCGATAACACAGTTTCCGTTGTAAATGAATTTCCGCTTTGGATAAGGCAGTAACGGAAATAGTCGGAAATAAAAGCTGCTGTTTCATTTGAGATGTTTTTATTGGCAAACGACAAAGAAAACTGCCCAAAACTTATTTTAGCAATTTCATCTTTCAGTCTAAATTCAGCAATAAACTTTTGGGAGGTATTTTTTCTGCAAAATTTTCTGAAGTTTTTTTCAGTTGGAAAAAATCCAAGAGTTGCATATTCAATAAAACCTTTTTTCGAAACATGCTCCAGCAATTCGTCTGCATTCAGCCATAAGCCTGTAGAGAATTTTTCTTTGAGAAAGAAATACAAAGTTGTTTTGCCAGAGCCATTGGGGCCTGCTATTATCCTGAGCCGCTTAACTGCCATTTGTTGAAATGGATTTTGTTATCTTTTGTAACCGCTTTTTTTTCCCATCCTTATTCAGTTCAATGATATACCCATTTTCCTCAATGATGACAGGTATGCCGAGAGAAAAATTTTCTTCTGCAGCTTTCTTACCGGCGAGTTTCCCTATTTCAATCAGCACCGCAGCTTCCCTGCTTATTTTTTTCTTCATAACCAATGTTTATGAATTTAAAATTACGCCTAATTGCTTTAAGTGATTATAAAACTCCGGATAAGATTTGTTAATCGCCTCCGCTTCTTCAATAACCGTGTCTCCTTGTGCACACAATGCAGCCACTGCACAGGCCATCGCAATGCGGTGATCATGATGCGAATGAACGGTTGCTGCTTTCACTCCATTGCCACCTTCCACCAGCATCAGATCATCCTGCAGTGTTATCTGCACACCCATCTTTCCAAACTCTTCCTGCAGGGTTAATCCACGGTTGCTTTCTTTATGAGCCAGCCTGCTTACGCCTTCAATGGCGGTGGTGCCATTGCAGTAAGCAGCCAGCGCCACCAGTGGAGGAAACAAATCCGGGCAGTCAGTTGCATTAAAATGAAAAGCCCTAATCCCTAAAGAAGGATAAGCAACTGCTATTTCATTTTCAGCTATTGATAACTGGCATCCGCAATCCCTTAATGCTTCCAGAATTTTTTTATCCGCCTGAGTGGAGAAAACATCCAACCCTTTTACAACAATACTGCCACTGACAGCGCCTGCCACCAGCAGAAATGCAGCACCGCTCCAGTCGCCTTCTACAGTGTAGTTGATAAGTGCCGGCGATGATTGAACTGGATTGATGGTAAACGATTCAAAATTATTATTCACCACATCAGAACCAAAACGCTGCATCACCTGCAGGGTTAAATCAATGTAAGGCTTGCTTTTTAAATTACTAACAGTGATGGTTACAGGCTCCGTGGCTGCTTTGCCATAAGCCATCAGCAGCCCTGTTAAAAACTGTGAGCTTAAAGAGCCATCAATAGAAATATTTTTTGGTGTTAAAGGGCCTTTTATTTTTAAAGGAAGTTTTCCTTGGTTGGATTGAATGCTTATGCCAATCTGCGGAAATATTTCATCAAAAAAATTCATCGGCCTTGTAAGCAGGCTGCCTGTTCCATTGATGGTTATTTCATTTTCGCTTAGTGCAGCAATGGGCGTAAACATTCTTATGCCGAGCCCGCTTTCGCCACAATTCAAAGCCCCCCTGCCCCCAAAAGAGGAGTTTCTGGTGTTTGCAAATCCGTGGCTGCTTATCAACAAACTGCCATCATCTTGCTCAATCACTTTTGCGCCCAATTCTTTGATGATTCCGATTGCAGCCAAATCATCATTGCTGTTTCCGGGATTGCTGATCGCTGTTTCACCCTGGTGCAGCAAAGCCGCTGCACATGCCCGCTGCATCGAACTCTTGGATGCAGGCGCATAAATGTTTCCTGCAATTTTTGCCGGTTGTATTTTTACAATCACCTTACAAATTTTTACTGATTAAATTTTCTAATTGTTCCATTGGAAGCGGTTTGCATACAGCCTCGCCAATTTTATTAAGCAACACATAATTCATTTGACTGCTTACTCTTTTTTTGTCCATCTTTAGCAGTGCGCCTATTTTTTGTTTATCAAAATGAAAGGCTGAAGGCAATTGATATTTTTCTATTAATTTAATTACACGTACTTTTTCAGTGGAGTCAAAATTATTTATCTCTTCGGAAAATGTGCATGCTGCGGCCATTCCAATACTTACTGCATGGCCATGCAATAGCTGGTACATGTTTTCTATGGCGTGCCCGATTGTATGACCAAAGTTCAGCAGCTTTCTGTCGCCCTTTTCAAATTCATCGGCAATAACAACGGCAGTTTTTATCTCCACATTTTTTTCAATCAGTGCAGCAAGTAAATTTTTATCCCGCTGAAAGTCTTCTATCACATGCTGCTCCAGCAGCGAAAACAATGCAGCATCTTTTATACAGGCATGTTTGATAATTTCTGCAAATCCATTTATCCAATGCTCCTGCGGCAATGTGTTGAGCAACGAATAATCAAATAATAAAAACGCCGGCTGCCGGATAAGACCCACCAAATTTTTATAGGCACCCACATCCACGCCATTCTTTCCGCCAATTGCTGCGTCCACCATTGCCAAAATGGTTGTCGGCACAAAACCAAACTGCAGCCCACGCATGTACACACTGGCTGCATAGCCTGCAATATCCGTAACCACACCACCGCCCACGCCTACAATAAAAGTATTTCTGTCTGCTTCCTTCTCTATCAGTTGCTGAATAATAAAATCAACGGTGCTTTGCTGCTTATGCTGTTCACCGGCTTTTATTACAATGTAATTCCATCCTTCAAACAAATGCTCTTGTGCAGAAAAAACATTTTCATCAGTAATCAATACAGCTTTTTCTTTTGGAACAATTTGTTCCAGGTAAGAAAATGCCGCATCGAAATAATATGAAGCCCCCTCCAAACCTCCCCCGGTGGGAGAGGCTTTTGCAGACCCTGCTAATTCAAATGCCTTAATGATTTTCATGTATCAAATCTTTCTATGTAAAGGGTTTTCCAAACAAGCGGACTCCTCTTGCTCCTCCCCACGGGGGAGGCTGGGAGGGGCTGCTAATTCAAATGCCTTAATGATTTTCTTGTATCAAATCGTTCTATGTAAAAAAGGTTTTCCAAACAATCAGACTCCTCTGCTCTTCCCCACGGGGGAGGCCGGGAGGGGCTTCTTTAACTATTCATCACCTTATTCTGATGGTTGATACTTTCCAGGTGCACTGCATCAAAATACTTGGTAATAAACTCCTGGCTCAATCCCAGTGATTCGCCTTTTTTAGTTGCTTTTTCCAATATCTCATTCCACCTGTTGGTTTGTAAAATGGTAATGTTATTGTCTTTTTTATACTGGCCAATTTTATCTGCAATTTTCATGCGCTGCCCAATCAGCGAAAGCAGTTCATCATCTACATGATTGATTTGTTCCCTAAGGGTAGCCAGTGCAGTAAGGAAATCCTGCTTATCAGTATTTTCGCTTCTCCATATCAATGCATCCAGCATTTCTGCCAGCTTTTCCGGTGTTACCTGCTGCTTGGCATCGCTCCATGCATTGTCGGGATCAATGTGGCTTTCAATCATCACGCCATCAAAATCCAGATCAATACTTTTTTGTGCAGTGGATTGAAGCATGTGCCTGTTGCCGCAAATGTGTGAAGGATCGCAAATCAACATCATTTCCGGAAACCTGCGTTTCATTTCAATGGGCAGGTGCCACATGGGTGCATTGCGGTATTCGGTGTTTCCATAATTACTAAATCCACGGTGAATCATGCCTACCTGTTTGATACCTGCTTTTTGAATTCTTTCAATACCACCACTCCACAATTCCAAATCAGGATTGATGGGATTTTTTATCAGCACGGGAATATCCACTCCCTTTAAAGCATCTGCCACTTCCTGCACACTAAATGGATTTACTGTTGTTCTTGCACCAATCCAAAGCATGTCCACATCAAACTGCAGTGCATCTTCCACATGCTTGGCTGTAGCCACTTCTACTGTTACAGGCATGCCTGTTAGTTTCTTTGCCTGCGCCAGCCAGGGCAGCCCTTTTGTGCCGATGCCTTCAAACAGCCCCGGCTTAGTACGTGGTTTCCAGATGCCTGCACGGAGTATATCCACCTTGCCAGTTTTAGCAAGGCGTGCAGCTGTTTCCAGCACCTGTTCTTCTGTTTCAGCACTGCATGGTCCGCTGATGATAAGTGGCCGTTTGTTCCACTTTTCCTGCATTATCTCTTTCATGTTCATGGTTCGTGTTTGCATTGTATTTGTTTTTGATTTGTTTTTGATTTGCTTTTGTAAAATTAGCAGCTCCTTCCTCCAACTCCTTCCCCCGGAGGGAAGGAGCGGTACATTTTTTCTTTAATAAACATTTTGCTCTTCCACATCGTTATTAAATCTTTATTCAACAATCATTCAACCCTCCCGGCTATTCAGCACACAGTTCAAATGTTTGAACTCTTGTCCTGTTCCTCCCCTTAGGGGAGGCTGGGAGGGGCTTCTTCCATCTCAAACTTTATCTCTCCCTTTCCATGCACACCCACTTCTTTCCATCCCTGCATTCTGTAAAATTTTTCTGCTCTTGTATCCGGACTTGTGCCCAACCACAGCGGCTGCTTTGTTTGTGCAAAGTACCAGTGCAGCATAGTGTGGTGCAATTTTTTTCCAATACCCATTCCCTCAAAATCGGGATGTACAAACAATGCCCATACATTGTTATCTATTACATCTACAATTGCAAAGCCTGCCACTTCATTCCGCACAATACAAACCCAGCCCTTGCCCCTGTTAGTAATGTATTCTTTTACATCTTCATCCGGCACCAGTGCAGGATTGCTTAAGGTATTTTCCTTTACCGCATTTCTTACAAACTGCATCCCGCTAATGTCACCAATATTTGCTTCTCTAAAAATCATAACGGCCTCCCCCTCCAACTCGCTCTCATGCAGAGAGGGAGCGGTGCTTTATACTTTTAATAAAAATTTTATCTTCCACACTAATCATTAATCTTTAATCAACATTAACCTCACTACTTCAATTTTATAAAAGCAGTTTAAATTATTGAGACCTTCTTAAGCCCCTCCTTTGGAGGAGTTTGGGGAGGCCCCGGCAGGCGGCTGGGGCAATATTTTTTTTATCCTGTTTGCATTCTCCATCAGTTCCGTTAAATATTCTATATTCTCTTTTTCCAAACTAGCCTTAAATTTTCTCAACTGCGAAATATGTTCATTCAATACATCCAGTACATTTTCTTTGTTCTGCATAAATATTGGCGCCCACATGGCAGGATTGCTTTTTGCCAACCGCACTGTACTTTCAAAACCGCCACCTGCCAGTTCAAAAATTGCATCTTCTTCTCTTTCTTTTTCCAGCACTGTATTTGCCAGCGCAAAAGAAGTGATGTGAGAAATATGGCTCACATACGCTGCATGCACATCATGATTGTATGCATCCATGTAAACCATGTGCATACCGAGGGCTTTATAAATTGCTTCCACTTTATCCACTGCATCTGCATCGCTTTTTTCTTTTTCACACACCACACAGGCACGGCCGGCAAAGGCGTCTTTTACTGCTGCTTCGGGGCCACTGTATTCTGTACCCCACATAGGATGCGTTGCCACAAAGCGTTTCCGCATCGGATGATTTTGCAAAGCCTCACACAAAGCAAATTTTGTAGAGCCGCCATCTGCCACTGTTTGTTTTTCATTTATCAAATCCATTACCTGCTGCATCACTGTTACCGTGGCATCAACCGGAATGGAAACATAAATGAAATCACTTTGCTTCACCGCTTCCTCCAATGGCAATACTTCATCTATCAATCCCAGTGCGATGGCTTTATCCAGGCTTGCTTTTGATTTACCTACACCAATTATTTTTTTTGCAAAACCTTTTTCTTTTAGTCCCAGTGCCAGGGAGCCGCCGATTAGGCCGACACCGATAATGGTAACACAAGCGCCCTCCAAACCTCCCCCGGTGGGGGAGGCTTTTGACTCTACTGATGCTAAGTTCTTTTCAATATTCATGATGCCAATCTTCAATTTTCAGTTTTCAATTTTCCATTTCAAAATAATTCAAACTACAGGCTGCCCATCTTCAATTTTAAAATACATCTCCAATCCCCAGGCTCTAAAAGTCCTCCCCTCAGGGGAGGATTTAGGAGGGGTCTTTTATTCTTTTAATCGCCTCTTCAAACTTATCTTCCCCGCTGCACAAACTCACTCTTACATACTCATTGCCTGCACTGCCAAAAATTCCACCTGGTGTGATAAAGACATTTGCATTTTGCAGCACTTCATTGCTCAGTGCAAAACCATCTTTATACTTTTCCGGGATGGATGCCCATACAAACATGCCTGCCTGCGTAGTATCAAATGTGCAATTCAACAATTTCAATAAATCAAACACTTTTTCTCTTCTTTTTTTATACACAGCGTTCACCTCATCCTGCCATTCTTTGCCCAGCGACAGTGCCTTTGCTGCTGCTAACTGCACGGGCAAAAACATACCGCTGTCCATGTTACTTTTAAACCGCAGCACTTCATCAATCTTTTCTTTGCCACCCACCATCATGCCTACACGCCAGCCTGCCATATTGTGGGACTTGCTAAGTGAGTTCAGCTCCAGCGCCACGTCTTTTGCTCCATCCACGCTTAATAAACTTATGGGGTTATCATTCAAAATAAAACTGTATGGGTTATCATGAATAAGCAACAACTTATGAGCTTTTGCAAATGCCACCAACTGCTCAAACATTTCTTTGGTTGGCAACTGTCCTGTTGGCATCTGCGGATAGTTTACAAAAATGGCTTTCACTTTTAATGCAGCATGCTCCTTTATCAGCCTTTTCATTTCCTCAAAATCAGGAAAATAATTATGCTCCTTTTTTAACTCATAATATAAAGCTGTAGCTCCTGAAATTTTTATTGCACTTGCATAAGTGGGATAGCCGGGATTGGGAACAAGCACTCCTGTGCCCTCTTCAAAATAGGTCATGCAAATATGCATGATGCCTTCTTTGCTTCCTATCAATGGCAATATTTCTGTATCAGCATCCAGTTCAACGTGGTACCATTTTTTATACCATGCGGCCACGGCGTTCCTCAGCACCGGACTGCCCTTATAACTCTGGTATGCATGCTGATTTGGTTTCGATGCTTCTTCATGCAATGCTCTAATTACATCCGGATGCGGTGGTAAATCGGGGCTGCCAATACCCAGGTTAATAACATTTTTTCCGGCTTTGTTCATGCCATCAATCTCCCTCAGCTTTTGAGAGAAATAATATTCGCCGATGCCTTGCAGCCTGCTGGCAGCAGGAATGTGAAAGGCACCTGATTGTGCTGCTGTATTATTATTGTTATTTGAAGTGTTCATCTTTACAATTTCAAAAATGTGCTGTCAGCTATTTTGCAATTTTCTGTTTTCAGTGTTTGCGGCAGCCAGCCGTGCTTTTCCGTTTTTATAAATTCCCAGTACCTGCAATGCCTCTGTTTTTTGTTTTACTTCTTTCAATGCCTCATTCAATTGCTCCTTAGAATCAAACTCCATATCTGCATGAAAAGAGTATTTAAAATCACTGCCTGGTATGGGCATGCTCTGCAATTTGCTCAGGTTGATTCCTGCATCTGCAATGCCTGTAAGCACTTTTGCCAGGCTGCCTTTTGAGTGGTCTGTATTAAAATTGATAGAGGCTTTATTGGCACCGGCAATTTCATTCACTTCTTCTTCCCTTTGCAAAATCAAAAACCTGGTGTAATTGTTCTTAAGAGTATGAATGTTAGGAGCGATGATATCCAGCTCATATATTTCTGCCGCCAGTTTACTTGCTATAGCGGCAATGTGTTTGCTGTGGTGCTTATGAATGTGTTTTGCACTCAGCGCTGTATCATCAGTTTCCACCAGGCGCCAGTTGTATTTATCCAAAAAATCAAGGCACTGCTGTATGGCCATGTGATGAGAATGTACTTCTTTAATATCAGCAAGTTTTACACCCGGATTTACCATCAGGTTTTGTTTTATGTGCAGGTAAACTTCACCAATGATTTTTAGGTTGCTCTTTTGTAATAAGTTATAATTGGGCAAAATGCTGCCGGCAATAGAATTCTCAATTGCCATTA
>JAYWIB010000491.1:0-2383 GCA_043789265.1 Chitinophagaceae bacterium | reverse complement strand
CCTGTAAACTGCGGCATGGTATAAAATTCATTTTTGCGATAAACAGGAATAAAAAATAATAGCCACAATCATCAGCCTGGCTGCGGCCATACATTTATAAATGCAAATGGCCTGGCACATTGTAAAACCATTGCCGCTTATGCCGATAAACTGCTCTGCTAAAAATTTGAAAACAGTTAAGCCTATTTGCTTACTCCTGTAAGGAAATAAAATATATTTTACAGCAACAGAAAAATTTCCTGAGAATATAATTACTATCAAACATTATATAAATCTGTTAATAATATTCTCCAAATACTCCTGCCTGCCGCTTGTTAGAGCAGGCTCACCGTTTTCAATAGCAAAAGTTCTTAAATCTTCCAGTGACAGTTTTCCATTTTCAAAATCTTTTCCTTTGCCATTGTCAAAAGATGCGTAGCGTTCCGTTCTTATTTTTTTATACTCACTGTTCTGCAATATATCATCTGCAATAATCAAGCTTCTTGCAAAGGCATCTATACCGCCAATATGTGCATGAAATAAATCGGCTGCATCAGTACTGTTGCGGCGGATTTTTGCATCAAAGTTTATACCGCCGCCTGCAAAGCCGCCTGCTTCAATAATTATCAGCATGGCTTCTGTCAATTCATTCAGGTTGTTGGGAAACTGGTCGGTGTCCCATCCGTTTTGATAATCGCCCCGGTTGGCATCCATGCTGCCCAGCAGGCCGGCATCAGCCGCACACTGCAGCTCGTGCTGAAATGTATGACCAGCCAGTGTTGCATGATTTACTTCAATGTTCATTTTAAAATCATCCATCAAATTATACTGGCGCAAAAAACCAATCACCGTTTCCACATCATAGTCATACTGATGTTTGCTTGGCTCACATGGTTTTGGTTCAATAAAAAATGTTCCTGTAAAACCATTCTTTCTGGCATAGTCTTTTGCAGCATGTAAAAATGCAGCCAGGTGCTCTTTCTCCCTTTTCATATTGGTGTTTAGCAGGCTCATATAACCTTCCCGGCCACCCCAAAAAACATAGTTCTCTCCTTGTAATTCAATCGTGGCATCCAATGCAGCTTTTACCTGTGCAGCACCATGCGCCAGCACACGAAAATCAGGATTGGTGGCTGCACCATTCATATATCTTTTATTAGAAAATAAATTGGCCGTGCCCCATAATAATTTTACACCGCTTGCTTCCTGCTTTTGTTTTAAGTAAGCAGTTATCGCCTGCAGCCTTTTTTCATTGTCAGCAATGTCATTGGTATAATCCACTGCATCCACATCATGAAAGCAATAGTAAGGCAAACCCAGTTTGGTAATAAATTCAAAAGCGGCGTCAGCTTTGTCTTTGGCTCTTTCCACCGCATCAGCTTTTTCATTCCATGGATGATTGTGTGTCGGTTCACCAAAAGGGTCGGCGCCATTGCCTACAAATGAATGCCAGTAAGCACAGGCAAAGCGCAACTGTTCTTTCATTGTTTTGCCCGCCACTATTTTATTTTCATCATACCAGCGGTATGCAAACGGGTTGTCACTTGCGGCACCTTCATATTTTATTTGTGGTATGCCTTTAAAAAATTCTTTGTTGCCTGTTACAATTGTTGACATAAATTTTATTTTGATGATTTATGATTTTAATTTTTTAAATATTTTTTTGAGCCAGGCTTTTGTATATCTATATAGCTGCATTGGCGTCGCACTCTTGTACTATAAATCTTTATTGAGCTTTTCCCAAACACTCCGTCCACTCCATATACAATCCATCATACAATTTTGCATTAGTTGGCTCAATTGTTTTTATTGCTTTTATGTGGTTGAATGCATCCTTTGCATTTTTATAATGACCGACACCAATACCTGCACCAATGGCCGCACCCACACTGCCATCACAACCAAACAACTCCACCGGCGTGTTGGTGACATTCACAAACGAATCAATAAACAAATCACTCAAAAAAAGATTGGCATGGCCTGCACGGATTACTTTCGGCAAAATTTTATTTTGTTTCATTATATCCAAACCATAACGGAATGCAAAGGCAATGCCTTCCTGTGCGGCACGAAACAAATGTGCCTGTGTATGTTTATTGAAATCAATATTGCTGATGTGTGCATGTGTTACTTTATTATTCAGCATTCTTTCTGCCCCATTGCCAAAGGGTAAAATAAAAACTCCCTCACTGCCGGCAGGGATGGCAGCCGCCATTTCATTCATTTGCTGATAAGAATAATTGCCCGCAAGATTTTTTATCCAGCGGTTGAGTATGCCCGTGCCATTAATGCATAGTAACACGCCCACATTTTGTTCAGCAGATGTGTAATTGACATGTGCAAAACTGTTTATCCTCGATTGTGCATCATAAACCAATCCGTCAGCAACAGCATATATCACACC
>JAYWIB010000490.1:0-8447 GCA_043789265.1 Chitinophagaceae bacterium | reverse complement strand
TTGACAGCTTAAAATGAAAATCAGTTTTGTAATATTACCTTTGCGCCGCATGAAGACAAAAACATTACAGCGGGATAAGGTAAACATCATTACACTGGGCTGCAGCAAAAATATGGTGGATAGTGAAGTGCTTAGCGGGCAGCTTGCAGCCAATGAAATAGATGTGGTGCATGAAAGTGGGAGAAAAGATCACAACATTGTAATTGTAAACACCTGTGGCTTTATAGAAAAAGCAAAAGAAGAAAGTGTACACACGATTCTGCAGCAGGTGGAACTAAAAAAAAGAGGCAAGCTGGATAAAGTATATGTAACCGGCTGCCTGAGTGAACGGTATAAAAATAACCTGGAAAAAGGAATTCCCGAAGTAGATGCTTATTTCGGTACTATGGAACTTCCGCAGATTTTAAAAAGATTTGATGCCGATTATAAATCGGAACTGCTGGGAGAACGCATGCTGAGCACGCCCAGCCACTATGCTTATTTAAAAATAAGTGAAGGATGTAACCGCACCTGTTCTTTCTGCGCCATTCCGCTGATGAGGGGGAAACATATCAGCAGGCCAATAGAATCACTGGTGGATGAAGCCAAAAGACTTGTAGATGGTGGGGTAAAAGAAATTATGCTGATAGCGCAGGAGCTCACTTATTATGGCCTGGATATTTACAAAAAAAGAGAACTGCCCAAACTGCTGCATGCACTTGCAGATGTAAAAGGGCTGGAATGGATAAGACTGCATTATGCCTATCCTTCTAAATTTCCGATTGAAATTATTGATGCCATTAAGGAAAGGGAAAATATTTGTAACTACCTCGATATGCCACTGCAGCATGCTGCCAACAATATGCTGAATATGATGAAGCGGCAAATTACAAGAGAAGAGATGGAAGACCTTGTAGGAGAAATTCGTGTACGCATTCCCGGTATATGCCTGCGTACCACACTTATTGCTGGGTTTCCCGGAGAAACAAGGGATGATGTGGAAGATCTGAAAATATTTTTGAAAAAAATGAGGTTCGACAGGGTGGGCATATTTACATACAGCCACGAAGAAGATACCAGCGCTTATCAACTGCCCGATGATATACCTGCGGAAGAAAAAGAAGAACGGGCGCAGGAAATAATGGAAGTGCAGCAGGAAATAAGTTATGAAAAAAACCAGGAAAAAGTGGGCAGGATTTTTAAAACCATTGTTGATAAAAGAGAATCCGGGCGCTACATTGGCCGTACAGAATTTGACAGTGTGGAAGTAGACAATGAAGTTATTATCAACAGCAATCAAAAACTGCAGCCCGGCGATTTTGTACAGGTAAAAATTACCAGGGCATATGATTATGATATTGAAGGCGAAATAATTTAACGGCGTTTCAGCCAGCGCTCCGGATCCATTTCACTTTGCTCGTTGCTTATCTGCAAATCTACTGCACCCACACCATCCAGGTTGGCTGCGGCTTTGCCAATTACCTGTCCCACTTTTACTGCCTGGCCTTTGTTTAAATTAACGCCGGCAATATTACTGTAGCCGCTGAAATACCGGCCATGCTTTATTACCACCATCTGCACATCGTCATAATTGTTTACCAGCATTACTTCACCATCAAAAATGGCTTTTACTGCTGTGCCTATTTCACAGCCAATTGAAATACCCTGGCTGTTTACTTCTATCTTACTATTGTCCAGCCGGTTTAATCCGTAATGCAATAACAAATAACCACTGTTTACCGGCCAGGGAAGATTGCCGCGGTTTCTTTCAAAATTTGAGTTGAGTGTTACATCCGCTTCAGTGGCCAGCAATACACTCTCCTGCTTAGCCGGTGCAGGCTTTTTTATTGCCGGCGGAGTGCCGGATGTTTTTGGTGAGGTGGTAGCTGTAGCAGTATTTTTATTGGCTGCTTTCAATTCATTTTCTTTTTTTCTTTTTTCCTCACTAGCCTTTGCTGCAGCACGGCGGGCTTCATCCACCGCACGCCTGATGGCGGCAGCAATGGCATTGTTTACTTTCTGCATTTGCTTTTTTTTGGCCGCTATCTGGTTGCTCAGTTCCTTTCCCTGTGCCTTCAGCTTTTGCACTATCTGATTTTTTTCTTCCTGCTGTTCTTTTAATGTACCCAGCTCTTTACTCTGCACCTGCAGCACCACACTTTTCTTTTGCTTGGTACCGCTCATTTCTGCAATCCGATCTTTCAGCAGCAATTGAGTCCTCAAAATATTTTCCCCCTGCATTTCTCTATAGTTGCGGTAGCTTTTTAGATAAGTAACCCGTTTGATGGCGTCATTGAAACTGGAAGCAGAAAAAATAAAATTTAAAAAATCGGAGTTGCTCCTGTTTTTGTACGCATACACCATACTCTTTGCATACTCCTCCTTAAGCGTATCCAGCAGCAATTGCAGTTTACTGATGTCTCTCTGCGATTTATAAATCGTATTGTCCATCAGGTTTATTTCTCTGTTAATATTTTCTATAAGATTGCCCTGCAGGCTCAGCTTGTGATTGAGGTGCTGCAGGTAAGTAAGATTTTCTTTGGTTGATTTTTTATTTTTATTTAATAAATCCTGCGCCTGCTCCAGTTCATTTTTCAATTCCTGCCGCTGCCTTTCAAGCTCCTGCTGCTCCCGGGATGCAGCGGGCTGTGCCAGAGCGCTTATAAAAAAGAAAAAAGAAAAAAATATGATTATGCTGATTTTATTCATGCGCCTTAGTTGCCAATTTTTCAAAAATACAATCATGGTATTTAATATCCGGATATTAATAACTAACAGGTGTGTATAAATGAAATTAATAACAGTCATGCAGTATTAATGCAAATAACGATTACCGCCGTTTATAATTTTTGGGAATGCTGAAAGATATCTGTAATTCTTTGTTAAACTCATACTGCTTAAATTTTAGCTGTATATCCAGCTTGTTCTTTTCTGAAACAGTTATCTCCCTGAAGGTTGAAAATATTACGCCATTGTTGTTTTCATATTCATCATACGTAATATCGGCAGTGCGGTTTCTGCTCATATCAATATCATCGAGTTTACTGTGCATAATATTACCGTCTGTTTTATTTAACGTAAGCAGGTGCTTAAATTCATAACCCAGGGTGGCCAGTAAAATTTTTGATTCTGTTTCTTTATAAGATACCACACTGTCATTAAAAAAAACCGGGTTGCCTACCAGCAATGCCTGCAGGGTGCTGAAATCAAAGGGTATCTGTGTTACCTCTTGTAAATAATCAATGGAACGCATCTGGACTGTTTTATTTATTTTGTCAAGCACAAACACACTGTCTTTTGTAATCAGCATACGGAAAGCTTCTATATTAAATACGGTGGCGTAGCCGGAAATCCATATCAGGCTGTCTTTAAAGGCTCTTATATAAACTGTAATGTTTGGCTGCTTGCCGTTTGCATCTTCATACTCAGCCTTTAACTTGGCAGAAAATGTTTTAAAATCAATGGCCCTGTTGCGGATGCCGGTTACCACTTTTTTTATTATCAGCAACGAATCAGCATCTGAGCGGTTGGTAATTACTACCGATGTGGTGTCCTTTTTTGCCACAGCAGCTTGTATTTTTTTGGTAGACTTGCAACTGCTGAATGCAACTACGCCTGCCGTTAAAAACAAAAAGAAAAACCAGTTTGTTTTTATATGCTTTATCAAAATATCCATTTTTAAATTCAATTAATTTTTTCCTGTATGACCAAAGCCGCCTTCGCCCCTTTCAGTAACGGCCAACGATTCACTAAGCTGGAGAGTGGCTTTTTCCACTTTACAAAAAATCATTTGTGCTATCCTGTCGCCATGTTTTATTACCTGCTGCTCATTACTCAGGTTAATGAGTATTACTTTTATTTCGCCGCGGTAATCACTGTCCACAGTACCCGGAGAATTTAAGCAGGTAATGCCCTGGTTCAGTGCCAGTCCGCTTCGTGGCCGCACCTGTGCTTCGTAGCCCGCTGGCAATTCAATGAATAAGCCGGTGCCAATTAATTTACGCTGCATCGGGTGCAGGGTGGCAGGCTCATCCAGGCATGCACGTATATCCATGCCCGACGAACCTTCTGTAGCATACGCCGGTAATTTATTGTTGCCTGTATTTACAATATTTACTGTCAATTTTTGCATGGCAGCAAAGGTAATGATGCAGCAAGCATTAAACACCCGGCTATAAAATTTTGGGAATTTATTTTTATACATTTTTATTGAGCAAAATACTGGCGTATGCCACCAGTCCTTCTTCTCTTCCTGCAAAGCCCATCTTTTCGGTAGTGGTGGCTTTAATGGAAATATCTTTTACAGAAACACAAAGTATATCCGCAATTACCTGTTGCATTTGCGGAATGTAATTTTTTATTTTGGGCTCCTGCAGGCAAAGTGTACTGTCTATATTGATGATGGAATAACCCTCCTGCTTTATCAAATCAAAACTTTTCTGCAGCAGTATTTTACTGTCAATATTTTTTAAAGCCGGATCGGTATCCGGAAAATGCACACCAATATCTCCGAGGCAGGCCGCACCCAGCATGGCATCGCAAATGGCGTGCAGCAGCACATCTGCATCACTGTGCCCCAGGGCACCTTTGCTATGTGCTATTTTAATTCCACCGAGCCAAAAATCCCGGCCATCTATTAATTGATGAAAGTCAACCCCAAAGCCAATTCTGATAGTATGCATCTAAAAATTATTTTTAAATAAAAGCAAATATAGGGTCATGTAAGACAAAAAGCGCCTCTGTAAAGAAGCGCCTGTGTTTTATAAAAAAATTTGAATTACTTATCACTTTTAGAACCACCGCCATCTGATGACAAATCGAATGTAAGACCAAACCTTAGCGTGTTAGATAATGGATTGCGGTTAACACCATTTCCGGAAGGCAGCAGGTAAGAAAAATTGAGTCCAAATGTTTCATACTTTAATCCTGCACCAAGTGTAAAATATTTTCTGTTTCCCTTAATAGGATTTTCATAAAAATAACCGGCACGAAATGCAAACTGATCATTATACCAGTATTCTGCACCAAGCGATGCCTGTATTTCTTTTATTTCTTCAGAAAAACCGCCGGGTGCATCGCCAAATGATTTAAACCAACTGCTTATTACACCCTGGTTACGGTAATTATTGATATTAATGGTATCCTGTGCTGTTGCTTCTCCCCCATTGGATGTACTAAGTCGTGGAGGTGTTGGAACCAATAACTTATGAATATCTAATCCGAAAGTTATCTTATTGCTTTCATCAATCACTTTAGTATAAGCTACGCCCAAGCCTATGTTTGCAGGTATATAATCTTTTTGCGTGGCATCACTTGTATAAGAAATTTTTGAACCCAAATTGCTCAACACTATGCCATAATTCAATCCAGACCCATCTGACTTTAAGCCATTGTGAAATAAACTTAAATCTGCTGCTATAGATGTTCCGGCTTTATAAATATTTCCACTATTATTTGGGTCACCGCTGGCAAGATTGGAATTGATATACCGCAAAGCAATTCCTAACGAGAGTTTTGGAGAAAGTTTACGGGAGTATCCAGCATCCACAGCAAATTCACGAGGCCGGTATTGAGCTAACGGATTTCCCAGGATATCAGTAAATTGAATACTTCCCAAGCTAAAATATCTTAATGAACCGGATATTGCCTGGTCATCATCAAGCTTATAATATCCAGCTAAAGCCGCCAGGTAAACATCATTTAATCCCAGGTCTTTTAACCAGGGTGTGTATGTAACTGAAGCGCCGCCCTGATTTGTATTAAAAGGTGTTTTTGCCAAATTCCAGAATGCTGAATTTGCGTCGGGTGCAGTGGCAATTCCCACATCTCCCATACCGCCACTTCTTGCATCAGGTGATATCCGTAAAAAAGGAACAGCAGAAGTAACTACATTAATACTGTTCGCTTCTTGTCCTTGTACAAAATTGATGCTGCCACCCAACAACAATGCCAGGGCAGTCAATTTAACAGTTGCTTGTTTCATGCGATTTTTTATCTTGATTAGGTAGAGCTGGGCTATAAAATCTTCTATTTATGTTGGTAGATGAGGTGTCAAAAATAGGGGTTTTTACTAAAAAATCACTCAGATGGTAAATGAAGTTAAATTTATCATTCGCATGTTTTTTCTATCAGCTCATTAAAGAGTGAAAAAAAAGTGGGTAAAAAAGAAAAAAGCGAAAATCTTTTTACCCACAATTGTATAGCTGAACTACTATGTCTGTAAAACGAAATGGCCCGTCAATTTATTGCTGCAAATGTTTTATACATCATCATTGTAATTAAAAATAAGATGTCATTTTCATGCAATATGTTTTTTAAAAATGAGTTTCATAAAAAACAAAATTTGATACGACAGTCAGGTGGATTTTTGATTAAAAAAATTGTTTTATAAATAAGGCGACATGCTAAGTTTTCGCTAATTATTTTAAAAATTAAATGGGTACACAATCATTATCGTATAAACTATATATATTCGCAGATGTGTATCCCCACACAAATACAATATAAAAGAAAACCTTTCGTTAAACAATTTGCAAAACGAACGCACATGCAAAAAATACTCTCATTGAAAAATCTTTTTATCCTCGCAGCCGTAGCTATGTCCCTTGGTGCATGCAAAAGTGGTAAGTCAAAAAGTGGTAAATCATCAGTTACCGGATGGAACTATGATGATAAAAACATGGGCAACTACCATGTAAATAAAATGAAATATCCCAAAGCTGGTCCTGGTCTTGTGTTTGTGCAGGGCGGTACTTTTGTAATGGGTGCCAAAGATGAAGATGTAATGGGTGACTGGAACAATGTTCCCCGCCGTGTTACAGTTCCTTCCTTTTTTATAGATGAAACTGAAGTGGCTAATGTGCATTACCGGGAGTATATCTACTGGCTGGAAAATACGTTCAGTGGCGATACCACCATCATGTCACGTGCATTGCCCGATACATTGTGCTGGAGAGAAGAGCTTGCATACAATGAACCTTATGTAGAATATTATTTCCGCTATCCTGCCTACAATTATTATCCTGTAGTTGGTGTATCCTGGCAGCAGGCACATGATTTTTGTGTGTGGAGAACAGACAGGGTAAACGAACTGAACCTGATTCAAAAAGGTTATCTGAAAAAGGATTTTGCCAAAAAAGAAATGAAAGGCGGAGGTGCTGACGGTACATTTAATACAGAAACTTATTTAATAAATCCTGAACTGATACAGGGCCGTGCCAAACCAAAGAAATCTGAATTTAAAGATGTAAGCGGCAAACCAAGATCGAATGTAAAAATGGAAGACGGTATTCTTAACATGGGTTACCGCCTGCCTACAGAAGCTGAATGGGAATATGCTGCATACGGATTGTATGATCAAAATCCAAACCCACGTACTAAAGAAGGTAAGGCAGGTGAGGAACTTATTTCTAACCAGCAAATTTATTCATGGAGCAAGAATCCAAATGGACTTCGTGATAACCGCAGGGGAAGCTGGCAGGGTAAATTTTTAGCCAACTTTAAGCGTGGCAGTGGCGATAACATGGGTGTAGCCGGTGGTTTAAATGACCGCTCTGCCATACCAGGAAATATCAAGGCATTTTATCCAAATGCATTTGGACTGTACAATATGAGTGGAAATGTATCTGAATGGGTGCAGGATGTATACAGGCCGCTTACACCATCTGATGGTGAAGATTTCAACTATTTCCGTGGTAATAAATTTCAGAAATTTTATAAGAACAGTTCAGGCGAATATGAAAGAGATTCACTGGGCAGGCTTAAAAAAGTAGACGTGGCTGATGAAGAAGTAAAGAACCGCCGCAACTACCAGCACAATGTACTGATGAGTCATCTGGATGGTGATTCAGCAAGTGGAGCCACCTACGAATATGGTGTAACCACTCTTATCAGCGATAAATCGAAAGTGTTTAAGGGCGGAAGCTGGAATGACCGATCTTTCTGGCTGTCACCTGGTGCAAGAAGATTTTTAGAAGAAGATCAATCGTCAAGTACCATTGGTTTCCGTTGTGCACAAACTTATATGGGAGCACCTGAAGGACCCGGCTTTAAAGAAGGCAATATTTTTGGAAAGCGCAAGCAGAATTCCAGGAAGAAAAAGTAATCATGAAAATCTACAGATATAAGCCCCCGGATAACGGGGGTTTTTTCATGTACAATTTTTAGAAAAAACATTTCAATTAAAACAATTACCTCCTTACCAATGCAACATAATTTTTAATAAAAACACTTCTTCCCTATTTTTGATGTATGCAAATAAAGGAACTATACAAAATTTTTACAAAGCACCCTTCTATACAAACTGACACCAGAAAACTGCAGCCCGGTGATTTATTTTTTGCATTAAAGGGGCCAAATTTCAATGGCAATATTTTTGCAAAACAGGCCTTGCAGGCAGGGGCTGCATTTGTGGTTACAGATGAAGATACAGGCGTTGATGATGACAGAATAATAAGGACAACAGAAGT
>JAYWIB010000489.1:0-8486 GCA_043789265.1 Chitinophagaceae bacterium | reverse complement strand
ACCCGGTAATTGAAAATGACCGCCCCGAAAGAACAGAGCACGGCTATGCATTTACTGACCATTATAAAATAGACCGGCGCCTCGGCGGCGAAAAAGCTTACCACGAATTAATAGAAGCCACTCATAAAAGAGGATTGAAAATAATTCAGGATGCCGTATACAACCATGTGGATGAAAACCATGTAACAGTACTGGATAAACCAATGAAAGACTGGCTGCACAACTGGGATGTATTTACCAACACTACTTATAAAGACCAGGTGGCTTTTGATCCATATAAAAGTGACATTGACAGAAGAAAACTCGTAGACGGCTGGTTTAATCAACAAATGCCGGACTTAAATCAAGATAATCCCTTTGTGGCAAATTTTTTAATACAGCATGCATTGTGGACGGTGGAAGAATTTGGCATTGACGGATGGCGTGTGGATACCTATGTATACAATGATGGCAACTTTATGAACCGCTGCAACAAAGCGCTTACAGATGAGTATCCAAAAATTACCATCTTTGGCGAAACATGGTTTCATGGTGTACCCAACCAGGCCTATAATGTAGAAAACAATTTAAAAATTCCGTACAGGAGTAACCTGCAGGGGGCTACAGATTTTCAAACACTGTGGGGCATACAGGATGCAATGACGCATGATTTTGGATGGACCGATGGTGTAAATAAATTGTACACCAACCTGGCGCAGGATTTTTTATACAAAGACCCCATGCGGAATGTAATATTTCTCGACAACCATGACATTGCAAGATTTTATTCTGTGGTGGGAGAGGATCTTAATAAATACAAATCATCCTTAAGCTGGTTGTTTACCTGCCGTGGTATTCCACAGTTATATTATGGTTCGGAGCTTGCCACTGCCGGATTTACAAGCCCCAATGATGGCTATGTGCGGAAAGATTTTTCGGGTGGATGGCCCGGTGATGCTGTCAATAAATTTGAAAGCGCAGGCAGAACGGGCAAGGATGCAGACATATGGAATCATGTATATGCCCTTGCCAATTTTAGAAAAAATTCCTCTGCAATAGGTTCCGGTAAAATGATGCAGTATGTGCCTGTGGATGGTGTATATGTTTATTTCAGGTACGATGCAAAGCAAACAGTAATGGTGGTGATGAACACTTCTAAAACGGAAAAGAAAATTTCTTTTGCTGATTATGCAGAAAGAACTGGCTGCTTTACGCAATACAGCAATGTGATTACAAAAGAAAAAAAACCAATGGGTAATTTCACACTCGGTTCTTTTGAAGCCGTGGTGCTGGAATTGCTGAAATAATTTCAAATTTGCTTTTATCGTAAGGAAAATTGTTTTACATCCTGATTTTTTTCTCATCCATCTGTGTTGTAACAGGAGGGATAAAATAAATCATTCCAGCTAAGGTTTAACTCAGTATAAAAAGCAGCCTTGGTTACTTAAACGCTTTGTCATTTCAATTTATCATTTACCCCATATTTATATGTAATAGCCGCTGATGTAATAAGCAATTACCGGGTGGCTAATACAATAACAGCAGGGCTAAAAACCTTTACCAGCAATCATTCTGCCATTCCTGATTTTAAAAAGTAATAACAGAAATGTGCTTTTTCTTTTACCATATTAGAAAAATCCGGAGCCATCCCAAATATTTTGAGCCATCACTTTTACCTTTGCCACTAAATATTTTGTATGATAAAATTTTATTTTTTTACGGCAGTACTGTTTGCAGCAGGCTTTTTTAATCCTGTGTATGCACAGCAAAAAATTACCGGAATCATTACCAATCAAAACAATCAGCCCGTAGAAGGCGCCACAGTGGTGCTGAATGTTTCAAAAAAATCAACTGTATCCGGCAGTGGCGGCCTGTTTGAACTTACCACAACAGCGGCCGATAAATTCATCACCATTACGTCTATTGGTTTTTTTGACAAAACAAAATTTCTGAGCGGCGATACTGTTTTTAATATTCAGTTAGTAACCAATACCGCAGAGCTGGAAGACATTGTAATAGTGGGCAGCAGAAAAGCGCAACGCAGCAGGTACAACAGTATTGCACCTGTAGATGTGGTACGCCTGGCCGATGTGCAACTGCAGGTGCCGCAACTCGGCATCAATGAGTTGCTGAACCAACTGGTGCCTTCTTTTAATTCCAGCAGGCAATCAGCATCCGATGGTACCGAGCATATAGATCCTGCTTCGCTGCGTGGGCTGGGGCCAGACCAGGTGCTGGTATTGATAAATGGCAAACGCCGCCACAGCACTTCATTGGTGAATTACCAAAACACTGTGGGCAATGGCGCCGTGGGTACAGATTTAAATACTATACCTACTTCCGCCATTGACAGAATTGAAGTATTGAGAGATGGCGCAGCGGCTCAGTATGGCTCAGATGCCATTGCCGGCGTAATAAATATTATCCTGAAAAAAAATACAGGATTTATGCTGAGTACAACCGGCGGCACCTCCAGCAGAAATGACGGAGCAGTATTTAATGCCAACGCAAACTATGGAGTGGCTTTAAATAAAGACAAAGGTTTTTTAAACCTCACCTTTGAAGCAAATAAAAGAAACGCAACCACCCGAACACAAAATCACGACCTGATAATTTTTGATCAGTCAGCCCTGGGCAATTTTTTTGCATATGCTTTTACTGAAGATGCTGCTGCATCCCGTGCTTATGATGATGCACAACTGCAGGCAAAAGGATTGACACGTGATGATTTTAATTTTCATGTGGGCGATGCAAAGGTTACCAACTACCAGGGTTTTTTAAATTTTGGATATAAAACTTCTGCCACTACAGAACTCTACGCCAGCACAGGTTTCAGCAAACGCAATGGTACGGGTTATGGTTTTAGAAGACTGCCTTCTGAATCACAAAATGTAGTTGCCTCTATTTTTCCAAATGGTTTTCAGCCAACACTGAACAGTACTATTGATGATTATTCTTTTTCTGCTGGTGTACGGCAGCAATTAGGCAATTGGAAACTGGATATCAGCAATACCTATGGCAGAAATTCTTTTGAGTATATGGTGAAGAACAGCAACAACGCTTCGCTGGGGGCTAAAAGCCCGGTTAACTTTAATGCAGGCAGCCATGCCTTTGCACAAAATACCATCAATGCAGATATCAACAGGGAAATAAAAGCTGGATCAAACATCATCAATCTTGCCTTTGGTGCCGAGTACCGCATGGAAAAATATACCATAAAAGCCGGGCAGGAAGAAAGCTGGAAATTATATACCGATAATCCCGATGGGGTGGCAGGTTCACAATCTTTTGCGGGCTTTTCGTCACAGAATGCAGTAAATGCAAAGCGCCACAGCATTGCAGGCTATGCAGATGCAGACATCAGTTTTAATAAAACATTTTTGGTGGGTGCCGCAGTGCGCTATGAAGACTACAGTGATTTTGGCAACACCATCAATGGCAAACTTTCCATGCGTTATAACGTAAGTGATAAGTTTGCGCTGAGAGGTTCTGTCAGCACAGGTTTCCGGGCGCCATCGCTGCATCAGCAATATTTTAGTTATTATTATTCCGACATTGCACAGTCTGGAAATGGTATAGCCACCAAGGGTATTTTTCCCATCAACAGCAATGTGGCAAAGGCTATTGGTTTGCCCCAGTTGAAACAGGAAACTTCAGTTAACTACAGTGCCGGTTTTACCACCAGGCCTGCAAAGAATTTTGTAATTACGGCAGATGCATATTTAATCAATATCAAAGACAGGATAGTGATTACCAGTTCTATCACTGATGATCGCATTACTGCATTGGGTGCAGAAAGCGGCAGATTTTTTACCAATGCCATTGATACCCGTACAAAAGGTATTGATGTGGTGGCGACCTATACTGCCAACTTCAGCAAGCTGAGTAAGCTGGATATTTCGCTTGCTTCTAATTTTAATAAAACAAGGATTACCAATTATAATTTCCCTGCTTCGTTAAAGCAAAATGAGTTAACACAGGATGATTATTTTGGACCCGATCAGCAAAGCCTTATTGAAACAAACAATCCACAATCAAAGCACACACTCAGTCTCAACCTTAGTGTGTATAAAATAAACCTGCTGATAAGAAATATTTACTGGGGCAAAGTAATACGCAATGGATTTCCATTTGGCGTGGTGCAGGAGCATAAAGCAAAAGTAACTACCGATGCTGCTTTTTCTTTTAAAATAACCAATAACATTTCCATATCTGTTGGCGGCAACAATCTGCTGGATGTTTTTCCGGATAAGCAGGTGTACGACAATTCTTACTTTGGCGTGTTTAAATATGCGCCAGTGCAAATGGGCGTGCTGGGTGCATTTTATTATGCCAGGCTAAATGTGGCCATCAAATAAATGCAACGGATATTTATTAAATATTTATTTTTATGAGGGGGCGGCAGCCCCCTTATTGTTAACGGCTATTGCAAAAAATTTTACAAAAAAAATGAAAGGAAAAATTTCCATTCTCACTGCTTCCTCCATTGTAGTGGCCAATATGATTGGTACGGGTGTGTTTACCAGCCTGGGTTTTCAACTGGATGCAGTGCAAAATAGCTGGAGCATTTTTATATTGTGGACGGCGGGCGGGCTGATGGCCTTATTTGGCGCATTTGCTTATGCAGAATTGGGTACACATTTTAAAGAATCAGGCGGCGATTACATTTATCTCTCACGGGTTTTTCATCCGGTACTCGGTTATTTATCTGCATGGGCAGGATTGATTGTGGGCTTTTCTGCACCGGTGGCTTTGGCTGCAATGGCATTTACAAAATATCTTACACCATTGGGTTTGCACGATAATAAATTTCTGGCAGTGGCCGTCATCATCCTCATTGGATTGATGCACAGCTTTACGATCCGCCACAGCAGCAGGTTTCAAAATATTTCCACCATTGTAAAAGTGCTGTTTATTGTTACACTCATTGTTGCGGCATTTTACTTTACGGGTAGCAGCAGCAATGCACTTATATTCAGCAATAGCTGGCAGCAGGAAATAGGCAAGCCGGGTTTTGCCGTGTCGATGGTATATGTATCCTTTGCCTATACGGGATGGAATGCCGCTGCCTATGTGGTGGATGAAATAAACAATCCACGAAAAAATTTGCCAAAGGCACTTATTGGCAGTACCATTTTTGTTGCGGTTATTTATATTCTTTTTCAATTTGCTTTATTAAAAAATGCCACTGTTGCCGAAACGCAGGGGCGGGAGGAAGTTACATTCATTGCCTTTAATAAACTGCTGGGCAGTACCGGAGGTAAATGGGTGAGCATATTTATTGCACTACAGTTAATTGCCACCATCAGCTCTTACCTGTGGGTGGGGCCACGGGTTACATGGGCCATGGCAAAAGAACATCATCTATGGAAACCGCTGGCTGGCAGCAACAGACACGGCATACCTGTAGCAGCCGTATGGGCGCATGTATTTATTGCCGTGGTGCTGGCATTAACAGGCTCTTTCAAAACGGTGTTGCTGTATGCTGGCTTTGTACTACAGCTAATGGCATCGCTTACCGTGGCTGCCAGTTTGTTTTTAAAAAATAAATCAGGTACAGGTTTTAAAAGTCCGCTAAAACCATTGCTGCAAATTTTATTTTTATTATTCAATGTGTGGGTACTTGGTTTTACATTGGTGGATAAACCTATGGAAAGCCTTATTGGTGTTGGCATTTTGCTTGCAGGCCTGGTAATACGCTATATGGATAAAATAAAAGTTGCTAAAATACCCTGAGCAGTAGGAACAAAAACTTCTAATAAATTTTCTCCCTGCATAATTAGATTTGGCTGTTTAATCAAAAGCAATTTATTTTGTCCATCATTTTAGTAGACTAATAGATAATAAATAACGAAAAAGTTTATCACTCCTGTACATTATAATTTTAAAACCAATCTGCATCATGAAATTTTTTTTACGCCTGTTTTTTTTGCTGCTGCTTGCTTCCTCTAACGCTTACGCACAACCTGTAAAAACCACTGAACATTTCAACCGCATCTGGGCTGCATATTTTAATCAAACAAGGCTTAGCAACAGGTGGGGCATTTGGGCAGAAGCCCAGTTGAGAACAAAGGAAAACGTGGTGGAAGATTTATCACAGGGATTTTTAAGGGTGGGCCTGATGTATTACCTAACTGATGCTGCCAAGCTTACCGCAGGGTATGCATATGTAAACGATTTTCCGGCAGATAATCATAAAAATATTTCTGCGTACGAACACCGTCCCTGGCAGCAACTGCAGTGGCATACCAAATATGGTAAAAACAGGATGATGCAATGGATACGGCTGGAAGAAAGGTACCGCCGGAAAATAAAGAATGATGATGAGTTGGGAGAGGGGTATAATTTTAACTGGCGCATACGCTACAATTTGCTATATGAAATTCCTTTTGGCAAAAACGGCAGCGATCCTAATACCTGGTCGTTTGTAGCCAATGATGAAGTGCATGTAAACTTTGGAAAACAAATTGTAAATAATTATTTTGATCAAAACCGTTTTTTTCTGGGCTTAAAATATCAGACAGGTGTGCACAGTAATTTGCAGTTTGGTTACCTCAATGTATTTCAGCAACTGGCGGCGGGCAACAGGTACCGCAGTGTAAGTGCATTGCGTATTTTCTTTTTTCAAAATTTTGATTTACGCAAACATACACTCTGACAATTATCTCCGCCTCGCTGATAGTTGTGTGCCTGCGGTAGATTATTTTTGCAGCATAGTTTGAACGATGCATAAACACTGCTTACTCAATTTATTTTTTGTTGTCTGGATAAATGTACATGCCCAGCACCAGGTACTGCATACACAATTGCTTTGGTACAATTATAACAACATTGTACACTTTAATAACAAATGGGCGCTTGTAAATGATGTGCAGGTACGCACCAGGGATTGGGGGCAGCGCTGGTCGCAATTTGCACTACGTAGCGGATTGATGCACCGGTTAAATAAATCTGTTTCCGTTACAGGTGGCTTTACATGGTTTGGTAATGTGCGTTATTTTAATGAAGAGGCACTGGTATTAAATGAATGGAGGCCGTGGGAGGAAATTGCTTTTCAAAAAAATGCAGGCAAGAATATTTTTTTGCAGCGCCTGCGGCTTGAGCAGCGCTTTTTGCAAACAGCAGTCAATGGCAAAAGAACAAATGAATATGAAAAGAGGCAGCGGCTGCGTTACCGTTTTGAATTTGCTTTTCCATTTGCACAAAAAAAATTTGAACTGCATGCAGGCAATGAAGTAATGGTAAACCTCAACTATATTTCCGGCAATCGTTTTTTTGATCAAAACAGAAGTTTTGCTTTTATCAATTGCCAGCTAAGTGAGTCTGTATTCTTTCAGTTTCAATACCTCAAAATATTTTTGTGGCAGCCTGCAAATAACATTTTAGAAAATCAGGATGTCTTCCGTTTCAGCATTCATCAGCAAATATTTTTAAGAAGATAAGGAAAGAAAAATTAAAATTTTTGCAAACTGCTTTTCCTCAAATTCAAGCGAACGGGTCATTTCAATGGTAATCAAAACTTTGGTCATATAAATTCTTCCCAAAATAATTCCTGCCTCTGCGCCCCCTGCCCCTCTGCTTGCAACTTTCTTCCCATCTCTATGTCCACATTCAACCTCTGCGTCCTCTGCCCCTCTGCGTGCAACTCTCTTCCCATCTCTATGTCCACATTCAACCTCTGCGTCCTCTGCTCCTCTGCGTGCAACTTTCTTCCAACCACTATGTCTCCCCTTCCAACCTCTGCGTCCTCTGCCCCTCTGCGTGCAACTTTCTTCCAACCACTATGTCTCCCCTTCCAACCTCTACGTCCTCTGCCCCTCTGCGTGCAACTTTCTTCCCACCACTATGTCTCCCCTTCCAACCTCTGCGTCCTCTGCCCCTCTGCGTGCAACTTTCTTCTAACCACTATGTCTCCCCTTCCAACCTCTGCGTCATCCGCCCCTCTGCGTGCAACTCTCTTCCCACCTCTGCACCCTCAATTCTCCCCTCACTTTTTTCTGCTGATATTTATAACTTACTTTCGCAAAAAAATTATAAAAATAAACACATGAATGAAGTAATATTAACCACAGGTGAAATACACACTAATAAAGGTGTAATGAAATTTGAATTGTACGATGATGCAACACCAGTAACTGTTGCCAATTTTAAAAAATTAATTGGACAAGGTTTTTACAATGGCCTCAGCTTTCACCGGGTAATACCCAACTTTATGGTACAGGGCGGATGCCCAGATGGTACAGGTGCAGGCGGGCCCGGTTACAACATCGCATGCGAAACAAAAGCGGCTAAACAATATCACGACAGGGGAGTGCTTTCTATGGCACACCGTGGCCCCAACACCGGCGGCTCACAATTTTTTATTTGCCACAGCAGGGCCAATACCAGTCACCTGGATGGCGTGCATACCTGTTTTGGCAAAGTAACTGAAGGGCTGGATGTGCTGGATGACATAAGGGGAGGAGATGTGATGGAAAAAGTAATACTCACTTAGTTTTTTATTAAAA
>JAYWIB010000488.1:0-2396 GCA_043789265.1 Chitinophagaceae bacterium | reverse complement strand
ATATGATTCCAGCCCTGTGCCACCAAAGCATGCTTATTGCCGCCCTTGGTTAAAATGTGCATGCCTTCAGCCGCAGGCGTCATGTGGCCAATCACACTGATTTGATCATTCAGTTTAATTTTTTCATAATCAGCCAGCGGTATGGTAAACAGCAGTTCATAATCTTCGCCGCCACTCAATGCACAGGCGGTAGGATCAATCTCCAGCTTATATGCAAACTGGCGTGCAGCTTCGTACACCGGAATTTTTTCTTCGTAAATAATACAGCCCAGATTGCTTTGTTTACAAAGGTGCATGGTTTCGCTGCTGAGGCCATCGCTTACATCAATCATGGCAGTGGGCATTACTTCCACGTCGCTTAAAAATTCTATGATGTCCTTTCTGGCTTCCGGTTTCAGCAGGCGGCCCACTATATAGTCCTGCCCTTCTAAATCAGGCTGGGCGCCCGTTTCAGCAAATATCTTTTTTTCTCTCTCTAAAATGGTAAGTCCTAAAAATGCACCGCCTAAAAATCCGCTTACGCAAAGCAGGTTGGTATTTTGCGCTGTACTTCTTTTTACAAACTTATCGGGTGCCACCTCGCCAATGGCTGTTACAGAAATAATAAACCCTTTTTGAGAAGAAGTGGTATCACCGCCAACTAAATCAACTCCATACCTTTCGCATGCGGCATACACACCTTCATAAAATTCATCCAGTGCTTCCAGGCTAAGGCTGTTGCTGAAGGCAAGGTTCATAGTAATTTGTGTGGGCGTGGCATTCATTGCGTAAATGTCACTGAGGTTTACTATCACACTTTTATATCCAAGGTGCTTCAGTGGTGTATACATCAAATCAAAATGAATGCCCTCCACCAGCATATCGGTGGAAACAACTGTTTGCCTTCCAAAATGATCTATCACAGCAGCATCATCACCCACACTTAAAACAGTAGACGCATTTTTTGTTTCATTGTTTTTTGTAAGATGATCAATTAAACCAAACTCACCTAATGAAGATATTTCTGTACGCTCATTATTCATTTTATAAAAAATTAAATGGTTGTATGTAGTGTTAAATTATTGATGTGCTTAAAGTGCATTGCGCCACTCTATTGTGATTGCGGTTATCTATTTACCCCAAATTATTTTTATCATGTTATCATGTATCAGCCCGTTGGTGGCCAGTATATCCGGCTGGTAAATGGAATGCGGCAATCCGTTGAACCCGGTAATTTTTCCACCAGCTTCTTCCAGTATAATAATACCTGCTGCACTGTCCCATGCCTGCAGGCTGTGTTCATAAAATCCTTCAAAGCGGCCTGCTGCCACCCAGCACAAATCAATGGCAGCGCTGCCCAGCCTGCGTACCGCCACACCTTTTTTTACAAAGCGTTCAAATATCTGCAACGGCCCGTTGGGCGTATCAAGGTAGGTGTAAGGAAACCCCGTAACTAGGCAGCTCTTCAGCATGTCGAATTTTTTACTGACTGAAATTTTTTTATCGTTCAGCGTAGCGCCATTTCCTTTTTCAGCAAAAAAATATTCATTCATAAAAGGATTGTACACAGCACCCATTATCAGTTGCCCCTTGTGTTCAAGTCCAATACTTACACAGCATATAGGTATACCATTGGCAAAGTTGATGGTGCCATCAATGGGATCTATAATCCACTTGTACTCGCTGTCCATTTTTAATGCGCCTGCTTCTTCACTCAAAATAAAATGATCGGGAAAGTCCTGCTGTATTACTTCAAAAATTGCTTTTTCAGAAGCGTGGTCGGCTTCTGTAACAGGGTTGTTGATGCCTTCTTTATTGGTGATTTTAAAGTCGCCGTTGAAAAACCGCAGCAGTTCTTTTGCACCGGCTTCGGTAGCTTTTAGTAAAGTACTTTTTAACATGCGGCAAATATAATAAAAGATAAAGGGCCGTTGCTAATAACTGCTGCATGATGGGTAGCCTGGAATTGCTTTCGTGTGGTATTTTGTACAGTGGGTTATTTATTCGTATTTCGCATTTCAAAAATATTCTGTTTTGCAGCTTTCCATCATTATAGTAAACTACAATGTAAAATACTTTTTAGAGCAATGTTTATGCAGCGTGGTAAAAGCCTGCGTCAATATACAGGCAGAAATTTTTGTGGTGGACAATCAGTCAACAGATGGCAGCAGCGATTTTTTTTCCGGGCGTTTTCCACAGGTAAAATTTATATGGAAAAATGAGAATGCAGGTTTTGCAAAAGCATGCAACGAAGCATTGCAATATACATGCGGAGAAAATATTCTATTCTTAAATCCTGATACCATTGTGGCCGAAGACTGCTTTGAAAAATGCATTGCCTTTTTAAACAGCACAGCAGCATCGGGTGCCCTGGGCGTACGCATGATTGATGGCAGCGGACAATATCTTCCGGAAAG
>JAYWIB010000487.1:0-2402 GCA_043789265.1 Chitinophagaceae bacterium | reverse complement strand
TAAATGCTTTAAGTCTGGCTCACTTGCACTTGAAATAAATCCAAAAAATGCAGGTGATGATTATGACTGGCAGTTGTTCGACATCACCAACAGAGACCCGAATGATTTGTATACGGATATAAGCATGGGAGTAGCTGCCAACTGGTCGGGCATTACGGGCAATACTGGTGCATCGATAAACGGCACTTCATTGTTTGTGTGCGAAACACCGCCTACGCAGGAATACAGAAACCCCTACAGCAGCATGCCCGGCATCATAGAAGGGCATGAATATATTTTACTGGTGAGCCATTTCTTTGGCAGCGACCAAAGCGGCTACTCCCTTTCATTTAACGGCGGCACCAGCAGCATTACCGATCCCAAAGAACCCGGCCTGGAAAAAGCAAGGGCCATATGCGATGGAGTAAAAATAACGGTGAAGCTGAATAAGAAAATGAAATGCAGCAGCCTGAATGCAAATGGCAGCGACTTTTTGCTTACCCCCGCCATCTCTCCCATCATTGCAGCGGAAGGCATTAACTGCAGCAATGGATTTGATATGGATTCCATTCTGCTGACATTGGTCGGCCCAATACCGCCAGGCAAATACCAGATAGCCGTAAAGGATGGCAACCTGCTGGACAATTGCGACAGAACCATTCCTGCCGGACAGTCTTATCCCATAGAAGTTTTTCCATTGTTTCCCACACCAATGGACAGCATTACCGCTCCGGGGTGTGCCCCACAGGTATTGCAGCTAGTGTTTAAAGACCCCATACGGTGCAGCAGCATTGCTGCAGATGGCAGCGATTTTACAATAACCACCGGTGGCACATCCGTTGCCGTTAGTAACGCCGCAGCCAACTGCGGCACAGGCGGATTAACCAATATCATTGACGTAACACTGTCAGCACCTATGCAGGTAAAAGGCCTGCATCGCATAACCCTTACCGTGGGCAGAGACGGCAACAGCATTATTAATGAATGCGGCAAAGAAACACCAGCAGGACAATTTGTTTTTTTTACAACAAAAGATACCGTGTCGGCTGTATTTGCATACAAAGTTTTGATGGGCTGTATAAAGGACACCGTACAATATTTTCATGACGGAAGGAACGATGTAAATTACTGGCAATGGACTTTTGATAAAGCCATTTCTTCGGCTAAAGACACCAGCATTATTTACCCCATAAGTGTTTCGCAAAGCGCTGCACTAATTGTAAGCAATGGCTTATGCAGCGATACCGCTGCTGCCGTAATTTCGCTAAACAATGCATTTACAGCAGCCATGATGGCCAGCGATTATGTATGCCCCAATGAAGCAGCGGTATTTAAAGACAACAGCAGCGGCCAGTTTATCCGTGGCTGGAATTGGGATATGGGTGATGGCAAAACAAGTACACAGCAAAATCCGCCCACACAATTTTATGCTGCACCGGTATTTACAAAAGACTATACCATACGCCTTATTGTAACTGACAGTATTGGATGCACCGATACCGCATTTAATAAAATTAAAGTGCTGAACAGTTGCTACATAGCCGTGCCAAAAGCGTTTACCCCTAACAGTGACAGCCGCAACGATTTTCTGTTTCCCACAAATGCCTATAAGGCCAGGGACTTGTATTTTGCTGTATACAACAGGGTGGGTCAAAAGATTTTTGAAACCACCAACTGGCTCAGCAAATGGGATGGTAGTTTTAAAGGCAATCCGCAGGACCCCGGCACCTATATTTGGTACCTCCGCTATACCCACAGTAAAACGGGTGAAAGATTTAATTTAAAAGGCACCACGGTATTGCTGCGCTGACAGTGCTATGTAACAATTTCAATAATCGTCTGCCTGTTTCCATACATTTGATTTTTCAAAACTTAAGTATGAGTAATAAAGCCATGCATTACAGCGAATACCTGCAGCTTGACACACTGCTGCATGTACAGCATCCGGAAAGTTTTAAAACCGGCACGGATGCCGCTCATGATGAAATGCTTTTTATCATTACGCACCAGGCTTACGAGCTCTGGTTTAAGCAGATACTGTTTGAAATAAATGCTGTTTGCAATATGCTCAGCCGGCCTGTATTGAATGATAATACTGCTGAATTAAAAACCATTGTACACCGTTTAAAAAGGGTAACCATTATTTTACGGGTGCTGGTGCAGCAGATAGATATTATTGAAACAATGGAGCCAATGGATTTTTTAGACTTCAGGGATATGCTGCGGCCTGCATCTGGCTTTCAAAGCTGGCAGTTTAAACTGCTGGAAGCCCGGCTTGGATTGAAGTTTGAGCATAGATACGGGCAGGAACATTATACCAGGCAGTTAAAAGAAAACGAAACCGCCACCATAAAAGAAGCAGAAGCCCTGCCTTCATTGATAGTGCTTGTAAATACCTGGCTGGAGCGGATGCCTTTTTTAAC
>JAYWIB010000486.1:0-2407 GCA_043789265.1 Chitinophagaceae bacterium | reverse complement strand
AAGAAATACAATCTAAAGAGTTCTCTGATGGCAGTGGATTGGAATGGACTGATTTTGGTGCAAGGATGTATGACCAACAAATAGGAAGATGGCATGCTACAGACGGCAAGGCTGAGTTATATTTTGCAACCTCTCCTTATGTCTATGCGTTAAACCAGCCTACCAATGCGATAGACCCTGATGGCAATCTTGTTATTTTCATTAACGGCAATTTTTTTGGACTTTCTGCTCCTGGTAAAAGTTATTGGCAAACGACAGAATATAAAACTGATGCTAATAGGTCAACAATATGGAATCCACAAGGAGGTTATGATGCCCCCCGAAGTTTTGATGGAGAAGTAATGAATCAATTAGGCGACCATAATGCAAGATACTATGATGGCTCTGTTGGAGGTAATCATCCTTTAGTCGATTATCAAATGCCTTCTATTGGAGCTTCGGCAGCAGGAAGGTTCACAGTTGGTTATGGAACAGGGGCACACGATGCAAAAACGATTATAGACAACTTAGCGAGAGATAAGAGCGGTAACATTACAGAGACCATAAAAATCATTACCCACAGTATGGGTGGTGCATACGGAAAGGGGTTTGTAGCTGCGTTGAAAGCGTACATAAAGACTTTGCCTATAGAAGTACAGAAACAAATCAAGATAACACTGGATGCAGACTTTGACCCTCATCAAGCCGGAGATATTGAAGCAGACCCTGATATTAAAACAACACAGTATAAGCACAAGAATGGATGGAATATTTTTGGGATGGGGTGGCTGGCAAATGAAGATGAAAAAGGTTTAGGCAAAGAAGATATCAAAACAAATACGGGCACCAGTACAGACCATTCAATTTTTACATTTTTTAATGACATCAGTTCTTTGGCAGAAGGCACCTATAAATGGGATGGTAGCAAATGGGTAAAACAATAATTGCTTTACAATGAAAAAAACTTCAATAATGTTACAGACACTTCTAATTATAGTTTTCCCTTTTCTTTATTCATGTGATGGGATGAAGCAAAAAAAATATACGCCAAAGGAATTTTTAAATCATACGGTAATCAAAAAAGAAGATTATAATAAAGATAGCATTGAGGTTGTAAAACAGCTAAAAGGTTTTTTACTAAAGCAAGAAGATTTTTTTCATAATAAAGCCTATTTTGATTCTACACAATTAATTATTGACAGTATTATTTATAGCCCTGATTTTAATAAATTAGCTGTGTTTGTAATTACAAAAAATCCGGTTCATAGACAGTTGGTTCCAGATAAAAATTATGATTGGTATTATGATGCAACATGTTATTTAGGGATTAGAAAAAATGATACGATTAGTTTAAGTTTTATAGGACCAAGTTTTACTAACTCTTATAACAAAAGTGAATTGTCAAGCATAATAAGAGATTCCTATTTTACAGATTTTGCTACCAAAGACACAATCGGATTACATACCTATAAGTACAACATGAATGATGTACGTTTTTGGGATTGCTCAATATGGAAAGAAATAGAGGATAAAAAAATAAAGAAGCAGGAGTTTGAAGAGGAGAAAAGAAAACACCCTGAAAATGTTTATGAACCTAAGCAATAAATTAAAATAACAAAGCCCCTCACGGGGCTTTTGTTTTACAGAGCTTGCAGCTTCGCCGACTTTATCAGCCCATCAATAGTGTAAAGAATATGTTCTTTGTCTTTATCAGGCAGAGCGGAAATATCATTAAGCCGTTTGAGCATAGCAGTATCTTTTAAAGTTTTACCTTCTGTACTCTCACCCAATAAATAACCAACAGTTGTATCCAGTATAGCAGCCATTTTTTTTACTGCATCAATGGAAGGGCTCATCTCATCACGTTCATAACGACCGATAACGGAATGGGAAGTTTTTAAAATCTTTGCCAGTTCCTGTTGGGATAAACCTTTATCATCCCTGCACTCCCTTAGTTTTTTACCAAATGTTGCCTTTGCCATAGTTGAACCTTTTAAAAGTCAGAACTACCGCTAAATGATAGTTATTGGCAAATTTATACACCTTATCCGATAGAAAGAAATTGAAAAAGATTTGTTCATTGAATTGTATCCGCTATCTTTGAACCTGAAAAGGTTCAAAAAATATTTTTTATGGAATTGAAAATAAACACCACCAACCCCGAATCCATTACTTACAGCACGGAAGAATTATGTTACACTATTTTAGGCGGCATCCGTTTAGAAGGACTGGACAGGTTGAGAGTAACAATAAAAATCGAAGTCGTTAACCGCAAGTTCCAGCACTACTTAAACAATCCAGACATTGCAGCTTTAGCGATACGGCAGAACTTCCTTCCGGAGCAAGTCTCTCATCCCTTAATTTTTCACAGGCGATGACTCTGCGCTGGGCGTGTGGGTTAGCCGCAGGTCTCGCCGCATTATGGAAA
>JAYWIB010000485.1:0-8537 GCA_043789265.1 Chitinophagaceae bacterium | reverse complement strand
CCTTTGATTGTTTAAGAGTAAGTTAGAGACACAAAAAATGGCATCAGGGTATTTGCTATTATCTTTTGGTTAAGAAATGTTTTAGATAAATATCGAATCATGTATGTCTATATTTAGTTAATGTTTTTGCACCCCAACAAAAAACAATAACTATAACCACAATCATTAACAGCATACAAAAGATAAATGGGCTATAGTGAGCACCATAATTTGGAATTAAATACGGACTTATATTTATCATGGTATGAAAAAGTACCATCGCAAAAACGCTTTTACCGGCATTATTAAATATCCAAACCATAGTGATGCGTAAAAAAACAGTGCCGATACTTTGCCAAAAAATCCATATAGTACTTTGATGCGCCTGACTCCACGGAATGATATGCCATACTGCCCAAATAATCCCCAGTAACAGGCTTGCTTTCAATGCTCCATACCGGGTTTGTAAAGGGTTAATAATATATCCACTCCACCCTATTTCTTCGCCAATGGCACCAATAAAATAGGCAATAAAAAAAATGCAAATAGATAACAGTGATAATGGCGGCAAGGGTAATAATACTCCTGTAAACTTAACATACCAATAGGACAGCAACGCCATAATGGGCAACAGCAAAACGACAGGCAAATACCATTTTATATTATTTACTTTTTTTAAATCAAATACTTGTTTAAATAGTTGTTTTACGCCTTGCGTTTTTTGTTTTTTATAAACAAGTATTGCTGCTGCTATCATTGGGCAAAAAGTCATTAATGCACTAATGGGTAAATTTATAGGAAGGATTTTGGTAGTATCAGGACCAACATAGCCCAGTATCCAAAATGGGATGGAGAGTGCAAAGACCAATAAAAAATAATGGGATAATTTTGTATTTAATGATTTGCCTGTTGGCATTATGAGGCTTTTTATTTTTTATACAAATTTCTAACAGGTGGTAGCAGTGAAACAAAAATAATCGGAATAGCATACAGCATATACAATGTTTGCAGCCAACCCACAGCTTGCACAAAAATTGTTTCCACCTGTATCCAAATAATTAAAGCAAAAGCTACATAGATACTAAACGTCCATGCCCAGTACATATCTTTAAAAAAATTAAAATGCTCTGCAAATGGCGACGCTGTTTTTTTGAGTAAAGCAAATATTAATACCGTTGGAAAAAGCCCCAACACAACAAATAAAATAATACCCGGAATTAAAAAATTAGAGAAAGGTGAATTTTGTAAAATAGACAAAGGCAAGCCGCCAAGCAATTTTCCCGATGGAGAAATAATTAATGCAGCACCTCCACTAATAGCACTTAATCCAAGAAAGGCTAATAAGCACAAATGGATATTTCTTGCCATTTTTGACTTCATAAATATTGATTTACAAGTCTGTAAATGATACCACAAACTATGATGATAAAAAAGGTTGTATAAATCAGCTTATTGTATTTGGCCAGCCAATTGGGCAGATAAATATCAAAATTATCTTTAGCAGAACCGGAATATTTACGAGCTATAATGGTTAGTGGACACATTTTGTTGAAAACGAGCAGTACCATACCTTCCAGTAAAATAAGGCCAGTACCAATCCAAACAAATTTGTCTATTTTATCCATAATTACTGCATAAGCCATATAGAATAATACCACGTTAAAAAATATCCAAATGAGGGTGTGAATGATTTTTATTGTTGTTAGTTTTGACATTGGATTACGTTGTAGTGTATGTTGTCTTTTTTCACTTTTTGTTTTTATTCAGATGTTAAATTAATTACCATTTAGTTCTCAGTGTTTTTAATTTGTATCGCCAAAAATCTTTCCACATCATAAATTGCATTATGTGCTGATGGAGATATCCTGGGTAATATGAGGTCGAAAGCATGGTCTGTCTGTGGTAAAATATGCATGACGGCAGGCACTTTTTCCTTCACCAAACGGGTACATAAAATACGGGTAGTTTTTACGGGAGCCATAGTATCGTCTTCACCATGTATTAGCAACGTGGGTGGACAGCCAGGACGTACATGTGTGATGGGTGAGAAAAGTGCAAATTGTTCCCTACACTCATCCGGATGCATACCTAAAAGGGAAGCAAAAGTTCCTGCATTTGCAAAATTTTCAAAATGAAAGCGGTAATAGGCACTACCCATTATTTTTATTATCCATTTTGGCATTTGCGGTACAGCCTTTTGGGGTTTTCCGGAAAGTGTTTTAGTAGTAAGCTGCTGGTTAGTGTGGTAGTACATTGCTTCTAAATCTGCTGGGCCATAGAGTGAAACAACGCCACATACGCTGATGTCTTTTCCTTCCAATTCTTTTGGCGTAAACTGTGGATTACTGGCTGTGTATGCTGCCATTAGTGCAAGGTGACCTCCTGCAGAACCGCCACCAACAACGATTGTATTGGGATTTACTCCGTAAGTGTGTGCATTTTCTTTCATCCAAACAATGGCCCTCTTTACATCGTGTACCATTCCCATCATATCCGTTTCAGGCGAAAGACGATATGCAACGTCCATAATCACATGACCCTGGGCAACAAGCTGACTAAAAAACTTACGAGTACCTAAATCTTTATCAAGCAGCGTCCAAGCACTGCCATGCAGATAAATAAATGCCAAACCCGAAGATGTAACAGTTGCATTTGGTTGCCACACATCACACAAAAGTTGTCTGTCGGTGCCGGGGATAGTTGTAAATGAAATGTCTTGTTCAAAGCGTGAAATTGGAACGGTAGGTAATCTAATTATTGTTCGTGCCGGAAGAAAGTGCTTTTTTTGTTCAGCACTTATATTGAGTTGCCAATTAAAACCGAACGTATTTTCAAAACCATTTGAAACATCAGGCGAACGGGCAATCCTGTATAAATGCGAAAAGAAAAATATAGCGACGTACATGCCAATTAAACTTATTAAGACTGAACCTGTTGTAAATCCCACAATAGTGCACAATACACCAATAATGAAAAGCACCGTTGATAATGCTGAAGCAAACAGCTTTACTATCCATAATATCGGCGCAGGCCAATGTAACCGAAGCAAAATCGTTATGCTCATTAATGCGGCCAAACAGCCTAAAAAGGTTGCAAGAATTTGACTGGCTAATTTTATCGTTTCCATGTGCCATTAATTTTTATCAGCCCTGCTATTCTTAAAATTCAAAATATCATTCTCGATTATTTGCCTTACTAATGCAGGTTCTTCAAATAAAGGGCTGTGTGCTGAATTGTTGAAAGTGTAGAATCCTTTAACAGGTACATTGAGTTTTGCTAAATATGCTTTTGATAAATCGATATTAACCGTTAAATCATATTTTCCACTGAAAAAATAAACAGGAATATCAAGCTTAGTAATAAGATCGGTAAAATCTGTTTCCAGCAGTTCATTTATTAAATTTGTTTTGGGTAAAAATGAAACTTTTGATTTCCAGATATCTATTTTTTCTGTCAACGTATAAGCTTTACAAGTCCATACTGGAATGAAAATATCCCAGAAGACTGATTTCATTTTATGCATGGTTCCAATACCTAATTCATGCATGTACTCATCCCGTATTGCAGATTTGTAGTAGGCAACAACGTTTGAATCAGATGCCAAAACAGGATATTTTTTTAGTGCATTTATTCTTTTTTGATTTCCATCTGCCTCGTATTTATCCAGCATAAATTTATACGCCATTTTTTCTGATTCAGCCTGGTTTGTAATTTGCCCCATCCCAATATATGCATAAAACAATTCGGGCTCCTTTTGCACTGCAAGCAAGGCTATAGGCGTACCACCTGAATGAGCCATCATGTAAATCTTTTGTTTTCCAAAACGTTTACGCAAGTAGTTTGTAACCTCAATGGCGTCTGATGCAAGCTGTTGAAAGTGCATACTTTCTATTGTTACATCATTTGTGTAAGAAAGCCCACCACCACGCTGTTCCCAATAGCATACAGTAAAATAATTTTCAAGCCCGGGATTGAATTTATCTATTAAAAAATAATTTGGAAAAGCAGGACCTCCATGTATGTATAAAAGAACAGGCTTATTTATGCTCTTACTTTTTATAAACATCCCCTGTTCTACACCACCAATCTTTACAAATGTTTTTTCTGAAATACTTCCGGGCATTACTTTGCCAGTATCATCTAAATAGGGTTGAATTTTGCCAGAACTATATACTAACACAATACAGGTTAGTATAAAAAAGAAACCCAGTATAATTGAAAATATTATTACTAACATACGTTTAAATAATCTTTTTTTATTTTTCTTCTTCATTACATTATTTCAATTTTCTATTCCGATAAATTAATAAGGAAACCGTTACTAAACTTGCAACTAATAAACCTGTATCTTCCAAAATACCAAATTGAAATGCTGCCATAAAACCTATAACAGACCAAACAAAAGGAATGATTAGAATGACGACAGGACACTTTTTTGTGTTTAATAAAAGCAAACCAAAAGTGAAAATAGTAGTAGGGCAAGGCAAACCAAAGGTTGGAGAAGATGGATAAATATGCCCGAAACAATATCCTAAAACCGGATAGATAATTAGTGCAAATATTATTAAAGCAATTCCCGTAATACCATATTTATCTTTTTGAAAACTGAAGGAAATTTTGTTTTGAAAAATGCCATAAATTAAAAATAAAATACCCTGAATTACAAATACTCCGCCAAATAAATATGCAGCTTTATTTATTGCGGCAAAGAAAATAATATGATACACAATACCCATCCACAGCCATAAAAATGAAAGTATGATACTGATTATTTTATCAGATTTTGAATTGCGTTTTATTACAACATAAATAGCAACAGCACTTATTAAGTAAAGAATAATCTGCATTGGAAAAACCATCAGATTATAGTTTTTAAAAACTTCTAAGAACTGTTCAACCGTAAATGGTGGTTGCATATTTTTAATTTCTGAAATTATTGCTGCTTTTTCCCTAACGCTTCCACTTCATCCAACCACTGCTTTCGCTTTTTATCGTCTGAAGATTTTATGGTTGCAAATGCTGTAAGCTTTACAGGGTTTACTCCACTAAATTTCAGGATTCCAATTTTCATAGAGTTGTGTCCGGCATTTTTATTAATCAACCAATAATACCATGAAGGTGTATCCATTGTTACAATTAATCTTGCGGTTTTTCCTTTTAATAATTTATCCCAAAAAGGTCCTTTTGCATGATATTTAAAAGCAAAATTTGGAAGAAATGTTCTATCAATAAATCCCTTTAATAAAGCAGGATATGTACTCCACCAATTGGGATAAACAAATACAAGGTGGTCTGCTGCCAAAATATCTTTTTGGGCTTCAATTAAATCTTGTTCCAGTTCGGAAATTTTTCTATAACCATAAGTAAGGATTGGATTAAACTTTAGGTCTGCCAGATTAATTAATTTACAATCTGCTCCAGCAGCATCTGCTCCTTTTTTATAATTTTCTGCCAGGGCAAAACAAAAACTTTCTTTATCAGGATGCCCGTTGATGATGAGTATTTTTTTCATTGTATTATTATTTTTTATTTATTTAAAGCTTTATTTAATTTACTGCACCCAATTATACACACACCAAAAAAAATAACAGCAGGTAACAAAAACCAAAACGAAAATGTTTCGATGTAATTAAAAGTCATCCAATTTTTAAGTAAAAAGTACAGTAATAAATATATAATCATAAGCATACCAAATGCTATAACCCAACCTATAATAATTGCTTTTGTATAAACAAAATTTGGATTAAAATACAGTAGCATTTTTTTAAAAATAATTGCTGCAATGGCACCAGCTCCGCACGAAGGCAACGCCATTAAAAGTGAAAATATAGCAACTGAATATGCAATCGAAAAACCATTGGCTAATAAAATACTACTCCTTTCTCCATTTGGCATAATATTGCAAATAGTAATGGAAGAACGGATGATAGCATAAATCATCACAGCAAACGAATAAGTAAACACTGCTGCAACTCCTGTTAATGCTCCATTATACGCCATAGTTTTATTGGAGATATTTATTTTTTTGCTTACCATTTTTATTTTCTTTCTGCCCGTTTTTTTATACCCATCATCATTCCTGATTCCATAATGAAATGCAGCGGCTCAAACAGTCCATAATAATATAGGGCAGTGAATTTGCTTTGCCTTACCTCCATAGATGGGTAACGAACAATTAGTCTTGTATTGGCGGTATCAATTGTTTGCAAGTAAAACATCCATCCACCGAGAGAATAATATTCATTTGGCTTTGCCAAAGAAACAATGGCATAACCTTCATTTTTACCATAGTAAACCGTATCACCCGGCTGTGGATTTTGCCATTCGGGATTAATGCTTTTTGCATTTAGCATTTTTGCACCGAATAAATTTTCTAACCAATAATAGCTGTTAAAGCCACCATGGTTTTGCCCCGTCTGTGCAATCCACGGCCATATTCTTTCTTTAGGTGCCTGTATGTTAATGGTACGGGTTGAAACAATTTTGTCAGGAGAAATAAATTCATCTACGGGAAACTTCATATTTGTTTCCATAGCTGTTGCTCCCCAATTAATATGCTGAGGACGAATAAAAATCCAATAGATTATTGCAATGAATACGTAAAAAAGTATTGTGTATTTAATAAATCGGGCTATGTTTTTCATACATTATTTCTATTACTCATTAAATATCCGCCAAACCCAGTAAGCCACTGCATAATCGGATAAGCAACCCATCTTTCTGTTCCCCCAATACCAATAAAAGAAGTAATTGTAACCGAAGCAAATACAGCTAAAATGAAAGTAAGCAATGCAACAGAACCAAATAAAATACTAATGAATTTAAAGAGTAGTGTAACAATTCTAAAAGAAGTAATAGCACAAAATCCTCCTGATAAAAAAGTGAGCATAGATGCCATACCATGATAAGGTCTAACATTTCCAGGAAAAATTCCTACAGCAACTAAACCCAAACCAAACAGCTTGACAGGAATACTGAAAAGTAATTTTTTAAAATATCGATGCTGATAAAATGAAGCAACTAAAATCATGATACCGGCAAGCAACATGATGGTATTAAATATAGTTGAAGATGGCTCGAAGCTTACACTGTTTGGCTGCCGTGTAGCGCCCAAGTCACTTATTTCGTTATTAAAAGTGCTGTACCCAGATGGATAAAATGCTTCGGCTGTAATTATACCCATCAACACAATTGCACGAGCAAGAAAATATAATATACCTGAAAGTTTTAATTTTTTCATGAGAGTCTTTAAAATTTGATCTACTTCGATACTGTCATTTTATTTTTTATAGTCAGTAACATTATACTCGATACTCTTCAAATTGAATTTTCCATATACAAATTCTCCATCGGGATAATGCCAAATTGTTTCTCCGTACTGCATCATATTTCTTCCATCAATTTGAATATAATCTTTTACAGGTGTTGAAAAACGGTATTGTTTCATATCGCCAATTGCATATCTGTCATCAGAAATAAAATTGATGAGTTGCCCTAATTCATTAAAATAAAGTGTAGCGGAAATTTTATTTATACCATTTGTAAATATGGCTTTGGCAGATAAGCTATCGATAGTTGTCCACTCAATTCGTTTATCAATTAATGCAGCAGGTGCCATCAAACACATATCATTAAATACCGTTACTGTTTCTGCTTTGTTCATTTCTGTGCCTTTTATATTTACCACATTAAATAAACCCAAAAGTTTTATTTGCATCGTTGCATGTTCATTCTGGTAGCAATGATAACCAGGTACAGGCGCACCATACATTTTTGCTTTCATAAAAAACAACCTTGTTGGGTCATCAAAAAAGTTATACTGCGCAGAAGTAAATTTGAAAAAGTCTTTTCCCCTATCCCTCATTTCACCATCAAAAACAACTTTCATATTTTTTACTTTGGGCTTATTTATGGCTCCTGTGTATCGAATATAATTTTGAATGGGTATTGGCAATGAAACAATATCTGATTCTGTCAATAACTCATTTTTAGAAAAATCAGTATCTGCAATATGCCTTTTTACATCTTCCTTAAACGTCCTCTCAAAACGATAAGATGCCAAAGATGAAATGGCAACAAAAAGGATAATAATATTTGAGATAGTTCCAAATTTTGCATCTTTCCAAACTGTAATGATGAGGATTTGAGAAATAATCGCAGCAACAATAGCAATGTATGGCCAGCTTTCTTTTTTCAACAAGAATAGCATAACAGCCACTACAAACAGAATGGCAGTAATAAGCCAAAGCGAACCTGCAGGTTTTGAAATGTATTTCGTAAGTTGGGAAATGTAGCCATAATTGAAAGCTTTTGCAAAACCCATAAAATGTATGAGTCCATGAATAAGCATAATAAAAGCAAAGAAATATTTGAGCATAATTATAAGTTTTAGTAGTGATGATTCTTTATGTTTTTATAAAACCTTCAACCGAACGCCGAAGCGTAACAGGCTCAGGATAATTTTTTATATACCCTGTTCGTAAAATAAATTGAACAGGTTCGTTAATGCCAACAGAATTATTTAATAGTTGATTGGTGGATGCTTCTTCAATTATTTG